>JAAHHN010000350.1 GCA_010672165.1 Spirulina sp. SIO3F2
TGTTGCTTCACGGCTTTGGGGGCGACGGGTGAAGCGTTGGTGAATAGCATTGCCAACCTGACCGGAGCAGATGTAGCCGCATCGGTGAATGCAACAGGGAGCAGCAATTATGGGGCGGATTGGTTGCTGGAGACGAGTACTGGGAACATTGAGGCGAGTAATCCGTTTATGCATCAGACGCTCAATGCGTGGGATGGGAAGCTCCTCACCCGAACAGTACAAAACCTGAATGATACGGGTTCAGGCTCACTGCGAGATGCCTTGACAGGTACAGGAGGGGCGGGGAGTTTCTGGGCAACGGCAGTAGCCGACGGCGATGAAATCAATTTTTCCAATGCCATTGATTTTTCTACACCCCGAATGATCAATATTGGTACAGAAATTGTTTGGACAACGGATAATTTAACGTTGGATGGGCCAGGACAGAATAACTTGATTTTAGATGGGGGCGGCTCAGGCAGGATTTTCAATATCTCCGCTAACAACGCCACGATTCAAAACCTCACTATTCAGAATGGGTTAACTACAGACAAAGGAGGTGGTATTTACAGTTCAACGGGGAACATTACCCTCATTGACAGTACAGTTTCGAGTAATTTAGCTCGTCTTGGCGGGGGCGGCATTCACAGTCAGAGTGGAGATATTAATCTGACTCGCAGCACGGTTTCGAGTAATTCTATTACTGCGGTTGTGGTCTCTTTTGGGTATGGTGCTGGAATTTCTGCTCGTGATGGTAACGTCATGCTGACTGACAGTACAGTCTCTGACAACTCCACAATGAGGGGAAGTGGTGCAGGAATTCGTAACGCCAATGGCAACATCACCTTGGACAATAGTGTTGTTTCTAGAAACGCCATCAGCACGTCTGGTTATGGCGGTGGTATTGCAGGCAGGAACGTTTATCTCATTAATAACAGCACCGTTTCTTACAATTCGGTTCCCAATGGTGGCGGTGGGATTTGGGCAGGTGGCATTGTGACCGTGAGTGACAGTGAAGTCTCTCATAACTCTGCACGCTACTCAACCGGGGGAATAAGTGGCTCAAGTGGAGCCATCAGTGTTATTAATGGCAGTTCAGTGTCCTACAACGAGGGAGGATATGCTGGTGGTGCTGGGGGTATTTCATCGTCTGGAGCCATTACCATAAGCGATAGTGTGGTTTCTGGTAATGTTCATGATTCTGTTGGGGGAATTGGTGGATATGCAGATATCGATGTAACCAACAGTATGGTTTCTAATAATTCAGGTACAGGGATATGGGGAAGTTCTGGCGACATCACATTACTCGGTAGTACCGTATCCGGAAATTCTTCATTCGACCGTGGTGGTGGGATTTACGGTAGAGATGCCAATCTCACCCTGACCGATAGCACGATTTCCGAGAATACTGCGGCTAATGGGGGCGGGATTTACATCCGCTCCTCTAGCCGTTCTATGGTCACCATTACCGACAGCACCATTGCTGATAACACAGCAACAGGGGGGAATGGTGGGGGGATGTCTCTCTCCGATGTTGCTTTAGAGGTCACCGATAGTTCTATTACCAATAACTCAGCCAATACAGCGGGGGGTGGGATTTGGCTTAACAATAGTCAAGCCACGCTTACCAACTCTGCATTAACCGGTAATCAGGCAGCCTCAAGTGACCAGGGTGATGGTGTTTATTTATCCCAAAGTCCGATCGCGCTCCAGAATGATGGCGATCTTGCACTGACGGATTCGATTGCGGCGGCGGATGGAGCAGGCAGCACTGTTTCACTTACGGGTCAGAACGTGAGGATTTCAGTGCCCATTCAATCCAACGGTGCAGATATCGAAATTGATGCCCAGCAAAACGTCCAAGCCCTGACGGCTGATGCCACAATCTCTAGCGCAGGCACAACCAGCGGCAACATCCGGATTCTTGCAGGCAATGATGTGCAACTGCGGAATGTGCTGGCGTTTGGTACGAATGGGGATGGTGGTGATATCTCCATCACTAGCACTGGGGGCCTCGCCACCACCACCTTTGGCGGCAGTGAAGGGGTGCTCAATTCCAGTGGTAACAACGGTAATGCGGGTGATGTGACGGTGAGTGCCTCAGCAGCCCTCACCTTGGGCAAGATTTTTGCAGAGGGTGTGCTGGGTGCAGGCGGTACGGTGTCGCTTGAAGCAGGCGGTCTGGTGCAGATCACCGGAACTGGAACAGGCGGGTTTGGCACAACCACCAGCATCTCCACCGCGGGCAGCATCACAGGGGGCACGATTACCATCCGTCATGGCGGTTTAGGGGTTACGCCCTTTGTGGTAGGAGATGCCAGCAACAATGGGGCAGCCGGCGACCTAAGCACAGGGACAGGCAGTGGCCAAACCCTCTCACCGACCCAATCCTTTCTCGATAGTTTCGACCAGGGGGGTATCCAAATCCTGACGGGGCAACTTCCGGCCAGCAATCGTTTTGGGACGACCGACCTAGTCTTGCCAGGGTCTGAGGCAACCCTCTTTTCGTTGTTGGAGGCCAAGCCCCAAGCTTTGGAATTTTATAGTGAGCGTCCGGAGGTTCTCTTCCTAAAACTGATTGCGGAGCAAGTTGGTGGTGAACTCACAATTGATGAAGCTAGACGTACAGACACTTTTCATGAAGATACGGACATATCAACATTCAACGCAACGATAAATATTCTAGATGAAGATAATCAGGTGACGTTTGAACTGAGTTCGGATGCACCAAACCCAGATACACCAAACCCAGATACTTTAATTGACCCCTCAACGGGTTTGGATATCTCTGCGATCGATGAGCTGTTAGAAAATGAGTACACCGAAGAAGAAATCGGCAAAGCCGTCACCCTTGCCAGTATTCGAGAGACTTTTGGCACGATCGAGGAACAAACGGGTACGCGGCCAGCACTCATCTATGCGTTGAGTACACCCGATGCTCTAGAACTGATTCTGGTTACGCCGCAAGACAACGAGCCATTGATTCATAAGGTGATTCCAGAGGGCGATCGCGTCACCCTCCGCCGCACAATCCGTACCTTTCGCCGCCGCATCACTAATGTTAATCCGGGTTATCTTGATTCTGCCCAACAACTCTACAACTGGCTGATCCGCCCGATCGAGGACAGTCTTGAAAACCTCAATATCGATACCTTGATGTTTGCGATGGGCGATGGTCTGCGGGCAATCCCCCTAGCTGCGCTCCATGACGGTGAACAATTCCTGATTGAAAAATATAGCCTCGGTCAAATTCCCAGCCTTAGCCTCACCGATAGCAGCTATGTCCCCCTAAACAATGCCAACGTCCTCGCCATGGGCGCGTCTGAATTTGAGCAACTGGAGCCCCTCCCCGCTGTCCCTAGTGAGTTAAGTTTGATTGCTCATCTCAAATCCGGAAAGCAGTATCTCAACCAGGGCTTTACCTGGGAGAACCTCGCCACCCAGAGCCGCGATCGCAATTTTGAGATTGTGCATCTCGCCACCCATGCTAGTTTTCAAGCTGGAGCCGCAGACAATGCCTATATCCAGCTCTGGGGCGATGATCGACTGGGCATAGAGCGCCTGCGGGAACTGCGCTGGTTTGAAGCACCAACCGTGGAGCTATTGGTTTTGAGTGCTTGTGAAACGGCATTGGGTGACCCCCATGCAGAACTGGGGTTTGCGGGGTTGGCAGTGCAGTCGGGAGTCAAATCAACGTTAGCGAGTCTGTGGCAGGTCTCAGACCTAGGCACATTGGCATTAATGAATCAGTTTTATGGGCAGCTTGGGCAACCAGCAGTAACGATCAAAGCAGAGGCGCTGCGACAAGCCCAGTTGGCGCTGTTGCGGGGAGACGCATCCCTTGCCACAGGGGAAATTAACGGTATGCCCTTAACGCCAGAGTTGACACAATATGCAGATACAGATTTGAGTCATCCGTTTTATTGGAGTGCGTTTACGCTGGTGGGCAGTCCGTGGTGAATTTAGAATTTTGAAGTTTTATACAATGTGAAACTTTTTAAACTGGTTAAACGTCAATCGGAAACAGGGCTGCATCACCGGATTGCTGATTTGTGATGACATTTAATCTCTTGGGGTAAATTCCCCGCCGCTCTGCGGCGTTAAAATCAGGGAATGAGCGAGTATATCCATAAGAGTCATAATGTAACGGTTTTGCTATATCACTTAGTATTTCCAGCCAAGTACAGA
>JAAHHN010000351.1 GCA_010672165.1 Spirulina sp. SIO3F2
TGCCCCAATCACGTTCTTCTGGTTCTGATAGCGACGCGCTAGCATTTTCCAGGTATCAATCCAGTCGACTTCCGTAAAGCCATCGCCATACCAGAGCACCGGGATGCTTTGGTCATTAAGACGATGGGAGTCCAGCAGAATAAACAAGCCTTGGCGTTCGGCCTCTCGAATCACAATATCCATGACTTGCAGGGGGGTTTTGCCTTGCAGGTCGCGGTTGCTACCGATGGAAAAATCAACGCCACTGATGGACTGCGATCGCAGACTCTGTACTGAATAGGGCAGACGAATCACGTTATAACCCAAATCCGCAATTTGCTTGAGCATGTCTTTATAGTCCCGTGCCCAAAGACCGTGGGGCGTATGGGTGTCGGTTTCAATACCAAACCAGTTGACACCCCGGAGGAGCACGGGCTGACCTTTGGTGTCAATAATGGTGCTGCCTTGGGTTGAGAGGGGGGCCGAAATCGCCACATTCTGCGCTTGGGCGGGGTGTTGCCAGGGGGTAAACTGCGCCCATGCAAGGGTGAGCAATGTGATGGCAAAGTACAGCCAGAAGCGCAGTCGTTGCCAGCGACTTCGGAGGGTTCGAGCAGTGAGGTTACGCATTATGAGTGAAATTTAGTGAGGTTAGTTGAGGCGGAATTGTCTGCATTTGCCGTCATCACCCTGGCAATTCCGTTACTGCTGATTCTGGACGCGATTGGTCACTCGGCGGTTGCCGTCTCAACCAGTTTTCGGAGCTGCCTATGGCGCGATCGCGCTGCTGGTCTGGGGTTTCTGGAATCTGGGGAAGTGGTGTTGTGCGAGGGGATTGCGGGTGGCGATCGATGCGGTCATGTCGAGCTTGCGAAAAATATTTAGCGCGGTTGCACAAAAAAGGGGAATCCATCCCTGACAAGGGTATAGGGGCAATTCTTCTGTGGTTGTCCCCAGGAACTATTCCTTAGCCAGAGCAAAACAATCAATGTTTTTTTATATATAAGGACTCGATTGCTCTGCTACTCAAACATAAATTGCTGCATTAGCAGCTAAACCCCTGAACCCAACCCCGGTCAGCGTTCCGCTCGACCGCCCCAAGAGGGGATGTCTAGCGATTGCATCTCCTCCTGGGAGGAGTACCCCAGAGGGGGGAGGTGGGTCAACCCATTCTTTGACTAAACCGCAAACCCTAAAACCAACCATGCTAAAATTTTCATCCCTGATTGCCTCCTTATCTGTTCTGTGCTGCTTTGCGCCCTCTGCCTTCGCCCAATCGATCACGGCTGCCCCCGATGGTACGGGAACTGTGATTAACCAGAATGGGACTGTCTATGACATTACGGGCGGCACGACGGCGGGAACGAATCTCTTTCATTCATTTCAGCAATTTAGTTTGGGCACGGGCGAAATCGCGGATTTCTTGAGCAATCCGGGCATTACCAATATCTTTGGGCGGGTTGTGGGGGGCGATCCGTCGATTATTGATGGTTTGATCCGGGCGAATCCGAATCTTTATCTGATGAATCCGGCGGGGATTGTGTTTGGCCCCAATGCGAGCCTCAATGTGGGCGGAGATTTTTTTGCGACGACGGCGAACCGGATCGGGTTTGCGGGGAATCAGTGGTTGAATGCGTTTGGCCCGATGGACTACAGCAGTTTGTTGGGTGCGCCCGTTTCGTTTGTGTTTACTGAAAATAATGGCGTGATTATCAATCAGGGCAATCTAGCGGTGGGCAAGAATAAGTCGTTGGCGATGTTGGGGAGTGGGGCGGTGACGGTGGGGAGTTTGATGGCGGATGAGGGGGTGGTGTCGGTTTCGGCGGTGCCGGGGTCGGGGCTGGTGCGGTTGGCGATGCCGGGGCAGATTTTGGGCTATGAGTTTGTGCCGCAGGCGGGGCAGGCGTTGGCGCTGCATGATGTGGGGGCGTTGGTTTCGGGGGCGACTTCGGTGGGGTTGCCGAAGGAGTTGGCGGCGGGGGCGGTGTTGGGCTCGGGTTCGGTGGCGGCGGGGGTTAATGAGATGCGGGGGATGGATGTGACGGTGGGTGATTTAGTTGCGGCTGGGGGGATTGTGGTACGGGCGGATGGGAATGTGGTGGTGGAGGGGAATATTGATGCGGTGGGGGATGTGCGGTTGTTGGGGGATCAGGATGGGGTTGATGGAGGGAGTTTGAGGGTTGAGAATGCAACTATCGAAACAGGTGGGGGAGATTTTGAGGGGGTTGGTCGAGGAAACACTGTGGAGGCGGATGGTGTTTCGATTGTTGATAGTTTGATTGATGCGGGGGATGGAGACTTTTCGTTAACGGGAGTGGGTGGAGATTCAAATACGACTCATGCGCATCGTGGGGTTTATACAAGGAATAGTACGATTCAAGCGGATGGAAGTATTTCGATAGATGGGACAGGGGGAACAGGGCGACATCCAACCAATAACACCTCTGTACCTGAAGATGGTAACTTTGGAATTCTTCTGAGAGAAAGCAATGTTCTTTCCAATGGAAGTGGCACGATAAATATATCTGGTCAAAGTGGAGATAATCGTGGAGTATATCTTTTTAGATCTCATACTCAAACAACTGCTGGAGATATCTATATAACTGGAAACAGTGATAGAGGGCATGCTATTTACTGCCAAGAGTGTAATATTGATGCCAGTTCATCCCCAAGTGGTTTTATTAGAATAGAAGGACACAGTCCACACTTAGGCTATGGTGGCCCCACTGTAAATATAGGTGGAAACATTAGCTCTGGTGATTCTGGATTGATTATAGAAAGTTTTCGTCCAGTGGGTATAAATAGCAATGGTTCAGGTATTAGCATTGGAAAAGGAAAAATATCAAGCTCTGGCAACGGAAATATCTCCATAATAAATCATGGAGGCAGTGGAAACCTTAGAGTTCGGAACGGAGAGATAACTTCTCAAAATGGGGATATATTGATTGAGAATGATTCTGTCAGATCACAAATGATATTGTCTTCATCTTTTCAATCTATCGGTTCAGGTAATATCCAAGTCAAGTCTGCTAGCACAATATCTGAATGGACGCCAACACAAGGTTTTGAATGGAAAACTAATGGTGGGGACATAAATATTGTATCGCTACGTGCTGTTTTGTTGGGTACAACAAGTCTTGTTTCCAATGGTGGTGATATTAGTATCATTGATTATCGGGACAGTGTTTCAAGATTTGCAAGTATGAGTATTGGCTCAGTAGACAGCTCATCATCAGTAACAAATGGTGGCAATGTTTACATTAAGCATTCCGCAATCGGATCAAATTTACAACTTGAAGTCAATGGAGATCTTGATTTATCTGGTTCACTCAATGGTGGAAGCCTAATTGTTGATTCAATTGGGGGATTGAATATATTGGGTGACATCAATACGTCTGGTCAATTTAATGGAGGAGATATTTCTTTGCTTGGGGCTGGTTCATTCTCAGTTCAAAATACAATAACAACAGGAGAGCAAAAGAGTGGTGATATAACCATCAGTGATAGTTCAAGATATTCTATCCGAAATGCGAACTTAGGCTCCTTGGATACAAGTGGAGGATTAAATGCCGGAAATATTGAAATCAGAACAAGAGGAAATGTTATAACAAGCTCTCTAGTAGCAAATGCTTCAGAAAATGCGGGAAACATAAGCATTACTGGTGGAGTATCGCATGGACGCAGGCAATCATCTAACTCAATCGATACCACAGGTGGCATCATCAGTGCTGCGGGTGGAATAAATGGTGGTGATATTATTCTTAACTCTAATGGAGATATTACAACAGGGACTGTCACCACCTTTAACCCTGGCTTTAACGGTGATGGTGGCAGTATTACCATTGAAAATGTTAAGGGAAATATTGATACAACTCTAGGCGATCTAATTACTGCATCAGGTTTAGGAGATGGGGGCACAATTGAACTTCGTTCTCAGAGTGGATTAGGCTCTGAAGTTATCAATGGTGTAGTGATATCTAAGGTTGTTGGTGGCCATATCAACGTTGCAGATATCAATGCTCAATCCATCTCCAATCAAGGTGGTGCAATTTCCCTAACCGCCGATCAAGACTCGATAAGGCTGGTGTGCCAATCTTGCGGAGTGCAAACTCTGCCTTAGCTTGTACTTTAGAAGATGAATGTTTGAGCGTACCGATCAAGTGAGGAATTGCAGGCTGG
>JAAHHN010000352.1 GCA_010672165.1 Spirulina sp. SIO3F2
GTCTTCCGATCTCTATTGTGTGCTCAAGCAAATTGCCCTCCGGACTCCTGAGGAATTTACACAGGTTGTCGAAGTATTTCAGGTGTTGGGGCAGCATCCCCAAATTCCCCAACTCATTAGGGCGATCGCTACTGAACCTCGAATCGCCAACTTCCGCCCCACTCTAGTACAACAATGGTTTGACGGCACACCGTTAACCCTAAGCTTTTGGGATGTCGCCCGCCTCAAAAGACTCCTACGAGAGGTATTGCCCCTACTCCATTGGGTTCATGCCCAAGGCATCCTCCACCGTGACTTAAACCCCCAAAACTTGCTTCAGGATGCCAATGGCGACCTGATTTTAGTGGATTTTAGCTTGGCGAAAGTGACCCAAAAGGCCAGTCGTGCGCAAGTGGGTACGATGGTAGGCTCCGCAGCCTATACTGCACCGGAACAATTGCGCGGCCAAGCCAGCCCAGCCAGCGATCTTTATAGCTTGGGCTTGATTTGCATTCATTTACTGACGGGGGTTCACCCTTTTGACTTATTTGATTCCTTAGACGGCTTGAGCAGTTGGGTTGATTATCTCACCCCTCCTGTTGACTCAGGCTTGATTGATATACTCAATCGCTTAACAGCCGAAACTCCCCGCGATCGCTTTGCTGATGCCGCCGCCGCCTATCGGGCGCTAACAGGAGAGTCCACAATTCCCGATGCGGCTCTGGAAGCAACATTCATTCAAGGCGTGGAGACTGAGTTAGTCAACGGTTGGCATTGCACCCAGACACTCACCGCTCACCATGGCCCTATTCAGGCGATCGCCTGTCATTCTCAACTTCCTCTATTGGCAACTGGTGGAGCCGATCGTCAAATTTATCTCTGGCAAGCGAATCAGCAACAACCCATTGCCAAGCTGGAGGGTCATCGTAGTATCGTCACCGCGATCGCCTTTGCACCCCATACAGAGATGCTAATCAGCGGAAGTTGGGACTATACGCTCCGGTGTTGGCAAGATGAGCAAGAAATCCATCGCTACGACGCTCATACCGGCTGGGTGACAAGTCTGGTCTGCTCCCCTGACGGTCAAACTGTAGCCAGTGGTAGCACCGATCGCTCCGTGCGACTCTGGGATGTGGCGTCTGGGACAGTTCAACAAATCCTTACAGGCCCTCAAGAGGGTATTTATAGCCTCACGATGCATCCAGAAGGCAACCTATTAGCGGCTGGGACTGCCGATGCTACCATTTATCTCTGGTCAATTCCAGGCGATACACCGCCGCGATCGCTTATCGGTCATCAAGACGCTGTTCATACGTTGTGTTTTAGTCCCAGTGGCCAATTACTCTTTAGTGGGGACAAAGCAGGCAAAATCCGCACTTGGCGGTTAGATACAGGCCAATGTTGCCAACTGCTCAATGCCCATCAGGGAACGGTGAATGGTTTAGCCCTGTTGCCGGAGGGGAACTTACTCGTAAGCGTTAGCAGTGACCAAACCGTTAAGCTTTGGCATCCTGCCAGTGGGCGGTTAGTGGCTACGCTGAAAGATCATACTGCGCCTGTGCTGGCGGTGACTTATCACCCAGTGCTTCAG
This sequence comes from Spirulina sp. SIO3F2, assembly GCA_010672165.1. GTDB lineage: Bacteria > Cyanobacteriota > Cyanobacteriia > Cyanobacteriales > Spirulinaceae > SIO3F2. The sequence continues at coordinate 1,571 of JAAHHN010000352.1, forward strand.
CAAATTGTAACCGCAGCCCACGATCGCACTCTGAAGTTTTGGGTGTTGGGTTAATGGTCTCGACAAACTTAGTCGCGTGAATGATTAACCGCCTCGCACCATAGTTACCCTAAAACCCCGTTGACATCTCCACGAAAACAGAAATAAACGCTTACCTTTACCCAAACTTTACAAACGCTGCCAAATCCACCCTCACCACAATGGACAGACTGGTATAACAACAAGTCCTCAACACAGTGGAATCAACTACCCCACGCTCCCATTTAAAACTCTGCACCCTGAACCTTGAACTCTAAACTCAAGGCGGTGTCGGCAACGCTTGCAACTCCTGAACCTTCTTCTGCGCCAACTGACTATTGTCTTGATAAACCTTGCTGCGATCGCGGGCAACCGCAGAACGTTCATCCGAATCCGGCACACTCTGCATCAACTTAGACGCCTCTTGCCACTTCTTCACCAACGCCTGCCATTGGCCTGCCGTTTTCGCCTCCTGACCACCCAAAGAAGCCTCCTCCGCCAACCGCACCGCTCGGGTAAACGCATCTTCATCTGGAGAAGCCGCATCAGTGGGGGCAGGCAATACGGGAGATTGCGACTGCGGCTGTACCGTCGGGGTCGCTGAGGTGGGCGAAATAACCACCGTAGTCGGCTGGGGAGAGGGACTGGCGCTCGGGGTGGGACTGGGAGTTGTGCTGGGAGCTACGGTTTCTGCCTGGGGTGATGGCTTTGAGCGCCATTGCTCATAATATTGCCCAAAAATAAAACTCACGATGCAAAGAGTAACGAGTCCTAGAATGTTGCGCAGCACAGGCGATGAATGAGACGAAGCAGGAGGCGCTTCCCGCGCAGTTTCAAGCGGGGTCTCAGTAGGAGTCTCACTGCCGGACTCATCAATATCTAGCTCATCATTGTCTAATGCCGTCAGCTCCGTATCAAAGTCTGGTTCTGGAGATGCTGAGGCTACTGCCGTAGGGGTGGTTGTTTTTGTTGGCCACCAGCGTTGCCAAAACGGCGATCGCCGTAGAGTAATTTGCTCAGTCCAGAGGATAGAATGATCAGGGTTCCGAGCCATATCTTCAAGCCAGAGCATCTGTTGCTCTTGGGCAATGCGACCAAAAATATTCACCCGCTTGAGATGGCGAGGGTCAATATCCTCCAAAATTTCCCGCACTTGAGGCACTAGACTGCTTTGCTCTAAGCTTGCCTCTTCCGTCGCTTCACAAAGCAGTTGCAGCACCCCATCTATCAGTACTGCACGTGTGCGCACGCCGCGATCGGCCAGCCGCTCATTCAAAATCTGAATAATCGCCGCCATGCTGCCCTGTTGTGCCTGTTTTGCTACATCAACCGCTTCCATAAGCATCATTATCTACACAATCCCAACCGATAGGCTCCCCGAAAGCTACTGTAGCGCTATCGTGTACCCTGAACAACTCTGGGGCATTGGGATGAGGGGGCTTAGTCTGAATTACTCATGAGGCGGGCAAGATGCACTATCCCTTCGGGAAGCTACGCTAACGACTCCGCTCAGCGACCACCCGTGCTACGGATCGTGATAGAGAAAAACCTAACGCAAGCGTCTTGCCTGCCACTTGATTGAGCTTAATACTCAGCGATTTCAGGGCGTGTCATCCGTTAAAACCAGAAGTCTGACAAGACAAGGGATAGGATGCCCGACCCAGACAACAAAAAGAGAAGCTGTAAGCCAGTTATCGTTAGAGTGAAGATCGAAATGAATGTCAACACTTAGGCGGCTAAAAACTGCTGTTGCGCTTGCCGTTTAAGCGATTGCTGCCGAGACTGCTGAACGACAAGCCCATCCATCACTGCAACCTGAAGCTGCGTAAACGCCCAGAGGGTCTCTGCTCCATACTGGGTGGTATGCAAGAGGTGTCGTAGTTGGTTTTCCGATTGGAGCGAGAGATACCCCGTATTCATTGCTTGTTGGATGATGAATTGAATCGAGTTCATGGTGATGCACTGTGCTGAAGAAGTGAGGGGCGATGGGTAGCTGAATACTTGTTTTCATTTGATAGAGCAACCCATCCGGAAAACGGTCGAGTTCTTGATCGCTCTGGGCTGCCATCGCTTCTAATGCTTTATCTGGAGAATAGACAATAAATTACGCAATTGGGGGACATGAATTTGCATTTTTTTATACTTAGAGGAAAATCACATTAGAAAGTCTGCTAGGTTAGGGCTGTTTTGGCCCCATCTTCACTCAAACTCAACACCATTACTTCAACGGCGATCGCGGGATGGATACCCATGACCCAAATCTCCTCACGGATTCTAGAAGTTCAAGCCGAAGACTACCAAAGTTGCTTCGCGCAAGCGAATCAACTCTATGACCAAGGTCACTACACTGAAGCCCTGGCCTATTACCAACGGGCGCTCCAATATCAACCAGATGACTATTGGGGTTGGTATCGTCATGGCTCAGTGCTTGAAGACCTCGGAGACTATACCACCGCTCTCCAGAGTTACCAAAAAGCCGTGCAAGCCCGCCCTGATGACTATTGGG
>JAAHHN010000353.1 GCA_010672165.1 Spirulina sp. SIO3F2
GTTAGTGGGTTTTGCACCTTCCCAGAGGCAACCGCTACCAGGGGTCAAGGTTCTGGCTACTGCGATTGAACGTTTCTTTTTTGTCAAGCAAGGGGCTCAGGCTCTTTCCAAACCCCTACAAGATTAGATACGAAGGGGGGCGGCGCAGCCGGGGGGATCGCGCAAGCCATACGAATCGATGCAGGTGTAATACTCAAGGGGTTATGGAGGCGGTCGCCCAAGAATTACAGATTCCAGTGCCAGGTAACGAAACGCCAGACACCGCAAGGGTTCGTGGAAATCAACGGGTTAATGATTCTCAAAAAAAAACTGTAACCTTTACAGATTACAATTCACAAGTCTCGACGCGAGAGAAGAGTACCAACCAAACAAACCCAACACGACCACCAAAGAAGCCCAAACACCACACGGACGCCGGGAGGTGTCCCTCTGGGGCGCTTGAATCAAAAGTCAAATCAGAATAGTTCAGCCAATTACCATCCACACGCCAACCTAAGGCATCTCCAAGCTTGCGCTCGGTTCCTACATCCACCTTACCACCCACACGCTGCCAGATTTGCTTCTGCACCGAGAAGCCGAAGTGACCGTTGCTGGCCACTGTCCAGAGTTCATTAATCGTGCGGAGGTCTTCGCAGGGGAATTTCTCAACATTTTCATAATCAAGATAATCTTTGTTGTCTGGATCGCCCACTTCTAACATCAAGCGTCGAGTTTCTTCATCCGCTTTGCGCCATTCTTGCTGCTTGAGAAAATCCCGCAGTTGTTGATAATCCGCCCCCTTCGCAGATTTGAGTTCCACTTGGTCTAATTTTTCACCATCGTCCCAGGGACGTGTGATCGCAGAAAGCCAACGTTTGGTTGTTTCGGCTGTACTGGCTCGAACGATGGGCTTCGCGGTTGGCGGTGTGGCAAAATCAGGGCGCTCTTTGGGTTTAGAGACTAACGGTTGCACTTTAGGCTGCGCGGTTTCCTTCGGCTTTAGTCGCTCCTCAATCGGTTCAATATCCTTATCCCGCAATCCCCACACACCTTGCAACTCTTTTAATCGCCGCGAGACTCGCCCAGAAATCGGCCAGCAGCGCTGCACCGCTTGCTGATACATTGCCTCATAATCCTTCAGCTTCTGATGCCGCTGTCGTAATGGTTCGATGATCTCATGCTCAATTTGTTTGGCAGCCTCCGGGGGAATGCGCCAATCTTGAATGCGGGCATCAAGAAGTTTGCGGTCAAACACATCAAACTTCCCTGTCATAAAATCAATGGCTCCGTCATCCTCTTCCACCAACCGCCGCACCTCGCGCCGATAGAGCAACAACGGATCATCCTGGGGCGCACGGGCCAGAAAAATTCGATGACCATCTTTAACCGGATAAAACTCCGGCGTCATTGCTGGCGACTCTTCCGTAACCTTCTGGTGTGTGTAGCGGTGCAACTCATCGGCCGAGATCTGCCCATCCCCATCCAGATCTGCCGCCCCGGTTTTCAAACCTTCTACCAGATAGTGGGTATAAATCGAGAGCGGGCGCTCCTCCTGCTGAAACGAAGACTGCACTGAGGTTGAAGACGTTAAAATTGCCCGTCCCTGGCCGCCCAGTTGCTGCCCAATATCTACTTTGCCCCCGTCCTTGGCCGTCATCCCCTTGGCAAACGCCCCACTATAACAACAGTCCAAAATCACCACCGTTCGCCGACAGCGACTCGCCGTGAACCGCTCCCGCAGATAGCGGGCTGAGACTGCGGTATGGGGCACGACCAAACCTTGTTCATTTTTGCGGGTTTGGGGTGTGGTTAAAAATAACTCTAAAGATTGATCCTTGACCCCATGCCCTGAAAAATAGAGCAACACCAAATCATCCTTACTGCATTGCTCAAATAGCTCATACACTGCATCTTGCAGCACTTGTAATGCTGGGTTGGCTAGGGTTTTCACCATATCAAAACACCCGATCGCCTCGTTTTTGAGCACCGACTGAAGCGCGGCAATATCCCGCTCGGCACTGGGCAATGGATTTAAACCTGGTTGATAATCACTCACCCCAATCAACAGCGCCACTTTCGCCATCAATCACTCTCCTTAATCTTCTAAAAGCTGACGCACTTGGGGCACAACCTGCTCCAAATCCTTGGGGCTGCCCACCTTAATATTGATGCGTTTGGTACTCTCACCCACCGTTCGCTCCAACTCCACTGTCACCTTTCGCCCCGCATTCAACTCCGCCAATGTGCCCACCACGTTGACCACCACCTCGCTTGTCACCACCGCCTGAAACATGTTCGCCAAAAAGCCGCCGATGCCTTTCGCGTTCGGCTCTGCGGTGGTGATGGGAATCAGACCCGCAGACGCCACCCCTGCAATGTCCGTTATTTCTTGGCAGAACTGCAAGGCCAGCGCTTGCAACTGCTCATCATCTTGTTCTGAATCATCTAACGTAACCTTGAGATTCACCTCAGACATCTTTGTTGAGTTCCTTGCATCAATACGCTTCCATCATACTCAACTGCTCAGTTTATTAAGACTCACCCTGGTCTGAGCTACGTTCGTTGTCGTCGGTTGCTGGAGGTTCATTCACGCAGCGTCTCCCAAGGAAACAATCCAAACTACTACCTCTAACTTTCTGTCCTGTACTGAGGCTGTCGCTACACACCGCACCCTAAAATTCTGCTGTACTATCCGAACCGCATTGAGGTTGACCTGCTTCTAAGGTGGGCGCAGCTAACGGTGTGGTCTGGCCCGGTTCAATCGCTTGACAGACAACCACCGTGGTCGAGGTTTCTGTCTCCTCTTCTGAAGCAGGCAACTCAAACACGCCCGCAACCATTTGGCGATAAGCCGGGTCTTTTGGCAGACTCCGGATTACAGCCATTGATGCCGTTATTCCCATCGTGTATTGGTTAGACTCTGTTTCTGAAGGAATACCCAACTCCAGCGCCTCAATTTCACTGGCAAACTGACCCGCCTCTATATAGTGAGCCTGTTGAGCCCGCATCATCGCACCAATAAATTGGCGGCTTTCGCCTTCAGCCCCGCCACAGGCGCAAATTTTGGTTGCGGTTCCCAATAAGCCGGGTAATGCCAGGAATGTCGCTCCCGCACATAAACCACAATAGAGTAGGAAGCGGGATTGGACTCCGTGTTTGAACAGTCGCATTTCGTAAGCTCTTAATGCTGTAGGGAAGTATTCTTTATTCCTATTGTAAAGGGTATTTGTAAAGAAAATTAAAGCACTAATTTTTAAGACAATGTGTTTCGCTTAGAGTATGCATCAAAAATAACCAAGGTAGATGCTTCATCTGTGCCACGTTTTTCCAATCGCAGGTCATAAACATCACAAAAAAAAGCGTAGGTCAAGACGACCCACACCTTTAAAAAATTGCCATTCAACCGTTGAGAACTAACGACGCCATTGCACCTTCGGCAGGATGTCATCTTTATTGACACGATCTTTATATTTCACAGCAAAATTCAGCAGCGAATCGATCAGAGAATCAGACAAGAGGTGGGGCTTGAGACCGAGATCGAGCAGGTTGGTGTTCTTCGCATTAAAGTAATGTTCTTCGAGTTCCACACGAGGGTTATCGATGTTGGTGATTTCCACATCCAGACCCAGAGACGTACCTGCTTTTTTCACCATCAGTGCGAGGTCGCCCACGCTAAAGAGTTCCGTGAATTGGTTAAAGACACGGAATTGACCGGGGTCAGCGGGGGTGGCGATCGCCAATTCCACACAACGCACCGTATCCCGGATATCCAGGAACGCGCGAGTTTGGCCACCTTTGCCATAAACGGTCAAGGGATGGCCGACCGCTGCTTGAATACAGAAACGGTTAAGGGCAGTCCCGAAAACGCCGTCATAATCAAGACGGTTGACCAGCATTTCATCCATGCCCGTCTCATCGGTCAAGACACCATAAACCACACCTTGGTTGAGGTCAGTGGCGCGTAGACCCCAGATTTTGCAAGCAAAGTGAATATTGTGGGAATCATGCACCTTTGAGAGGTGATAGAAACTACCGGGCTGTTTGGGATAGGGCA
>JAAHHN010000354.1 GCA_010672165.1 Spirulina sp. SIO3F2
ATTGTGCAACAAAACTGTTCAGCAACTTTTGCAAATCAACCGTCGTTGGAGCACCTTTTACAATAAAGGTCGGCGAGCTATATCGCTTGCCCTCTCTACTTTCTGACCCCTTCTGTCACCCTGCCAGGTAGGCAACAAAGTCTTTGAGCGTACACTCAAAACCTACCAACAGATTTTTGAGCAGATTGAAGCCGAGTACTTTAATGGTAAGAATCGGAACACCAAACGCAAGCGGTCTCGGGGTATTGACAACGATGTGAAGACGTTTAAAGGGTATTATGCCAACGTTTTTAAGCTCTTCCCTGATTCTTCCGCTTATCCAAAACTGGCTGACTTCAAAGCAATTATATCTGCACTCCAACCCGGAACTAAAACCCATCAAAACTCGGTTTTTGCACTCAAAAGGGTTGCCACGCTTTCCCATGACTCACGTCGTATCTTGAACTACCTGAATGAGCTTGATATAACTCAAACTGAATTCCGAGAGAGCCAATCTATCAGTCTAGAGGCATTCTTGAGTTGGCATCGCTCAATGGAGCAGAAAAGCACCCTGTACCGCAACCAAAATCAACGTCAGTCCGCTAGAGCATGGCTCTACGTCTGTGCCTTCTGTGTGGTTTATGGCTTGCGCCCTTCAGAAGCAGCCGCCGCTAAAAATCTCCAAGCTCCCTTTACTATCGATGGCATTCAGCTTGCCGCAATAACCGATCTCAAAAACACAGAGAAACTGCTCTACTTGGGAGACTTCACCTATTTTGGGGCATCAATAAAAACAGGTTCTCGCATTTGTCTACCCTTGCTCAGAGATGAGCCCTTATTTCATCAATTGCTGGATGGGGTTGAATTACCCCAGACCAAGAGCCGAAAATGCGATCGCTTTTTAGGGAACCTTCTAGATTGGCTTCGTAACAACAATTGCCCTGTAACCCAATCTTATGCCTTCCGTCACTTAGGGAATCAGTTGGGGGAACAATATGGCATTAGCCAAGAAGTGCGATCGCGCTCCCTAGGGCATTCCCCAGCGGTCAACCAGTCGATCTACAAGAGACGCTCAAACACCCAGACTACGATTGATATCTTAACCAATCACTCACGACAACCATTAGGCTTAGAAGCTGCCAAACGAGCGTTGAGTAGGCTTGGGTTCGATTTGCAGTCACCCGAAGTTGGTACTATTTTGCGCATCATTTACCAAAATCCATCATAATTTGGTATCAGAAGAGTAACGAGTTCTCAGGGATTCCACGGTCTAGCGTCGCTTCGAACCCAGTTGCGTCCATTAACCATAAATCCTTACACGGTAATGGATTCAGAGAACAGACAATCCATTAAATAACAGTGTGTCTACCACTAATCTACCAAAACCATTCTACATAGACGGTGGATTGGTAGAGTATCCAGAGTCATGTAATATGTGTGAGACTTAAGAAGCAAAGTCTCTACATAGTTGATTATAAAGTCTATAAAATGTCCCTATGGAATCGAGTGAGCTGATTCGTCATAGCTTGATTTTTACCCCTACTAAGGCAATCTAGAGCACAGCAATCCAGCTGAATTGCGCATTAGGTTCGGGTTTACAGTTTGTATATAAGCGGCAGCCTAATGAGAGAGAACTTCTGACTTCCTGCTCCCATTGGGAGAAGGGCTGGGGATGAGGGTACTTTTCTCCTACAATTATGCAACGCCATGTTAATTTACGAGGATTCTCTAGTAACCCACTCTTCAAATAGTTTGGAACCTATTTTGTATTCTTCCTCTTCGTACTGTCTGATAACACCTGTCCCAACCAAAACCTCTAAAATATCGGCCACTTCCCCAAAACTCAAATCAGAAGCCTGAGAGATGATTTCAATCCCACCTGAACGAATTTCCATTAAGGTTTTGTAGACGGTTTGCTCACTCTGACTAAACCCATAGGACTTAAGGTTCTCATCCCACCACGATGAGAAGTCTCGATCAAACTGCCGTACTAGCGAATAGAGCAACTGGTTCTTAAGGCATTGTTTTCCTGCAACAAGCTGATCAAACAAGATATTAACAACTTGCTGGGTTAAATATGGATGTAAACCGGATAACTCTTTGACCCACCCAATCTCCTCTGGAATTAGTTCAAGGTGTTCATCTTTACAGCGCTGTTCAATGAGAGTATGAGCAGCCTTTTCTTCTAAGACACCGACCCAATCAATTTCAGCAATATTGAGTAAAGGGGAGCCAACTTGTTGCTGATAGTCTTTCAGGTTCCGATATCCAGACAGAATTAAACCAAGAAATGGCTTGATTGCAGTATCTGTATCTTTAAGACCCCGAAAGTAGCTCCAAGCATCATTTGACCAATCTTGTTTGACAATAAAGTCGGCATTGTCAAACATTAAACAAAGACCACTAAAACCTTTCTTTCTTAGAGCCTTAATAAAATTGAGGAGAGCTTGGCGAAAATCTTCATGTGTTAATTCCCGATCAGCATCTGGATTTTGCACCGTTAAAGAAATACCAAAGACGCTCACGCCAGCACCCGTAATCTGACCCAGTAGTTTTTTATAAGCTTTCTGATAAAAAGCAAGATTAGAATTCGATAGCATGTTAAATTCTTCTTTTGCTCTAGTGATGATCAGGTATCGCAATGCCGCAAGACTCTGGGGCTGTTCTTGGTTTAGATCGATAAAAATAGGAAAAACTTTGTTGAATTCTTGTGTACTGTTGAGCAATTGATATTGAACCATTTTAAGCACACTGGTTTTGCCTGCTCGCCGCCCTCCAAGCAATATTCTGACTTGCAATGGATAATGACAAATTTTTTGGAGTAAAGATTGGCGTCCAAAGAAATAATCTGGATTGGTAACGCTAGATCTAAAGTTATCGAAAGGGCGCTGGGTCAATTGATCTTCCATTGCTGAGCTTCCTCCTGTTTCATCTGCATCTTGAGCCATTGGGTGAGTAGGGGAATACGAATCTCATAACGATTTATTTCTGTGGATTCATCTCGATTGAGCAAGCCCACTGACTCTAGCCAGAGTAGCGCATCCAAGCATTCATTTTCTGTAAAGCGATCCTTGAAAAAATCAATCAATTTTTGCTCGGCAACAAGTTCTGTGTCGCTGAAGCTGAAAGTCATAACACAGAAAATAGACATGGCTGATTCAAAATGCCGCTTTTCTAAATCCTGCCAAATATTTTTGCTACAGTAGTCTTTGAGAATACCTGAATACCGAAAAGGGTTGTTTAAATATTTTTGAGCATCTTGGTATTGTATACTCGGATTACTTTTGGCTACACATTTCTGATACAGTAAACTGCTTAGCTGCCGAGCAATGAATGGATGCCCGCCACTTAGAAAGTGAATATTCTCTAATGTCTTTGTATCGATTTCAATTCCCATTGATTTACTGATATCGAGGAGCATTTCTTGGGTTTCGTGGGCTAAAAAGGGTGAAACAAATGACTCTTTAAAGAAACCAAAAACAGGGTTAGTCGGAATATTGGCATAGTCCCAATGGTTGATGCGATTGCAGTCAGGGTGAACATCAGCAACTAATAGGGAAAGCAGGCGTTTATCTTGACTGAGGGTGCGAAGCGTACCAAAGAAGGAATTAAATTCTTCAAATCGACTTTTTTCATCACTTGGTAAAGGGAGAATTCTTTCCACTTCATCTAGACAGAGAACCATAGGAGATTTGTAGCCCACCTTGATTAACTCCTGAATTAAGCCAGTAATTCTCTTGATAAAGCGATCGGCTATTTGAGCAGCAGCTTGGTCTGATTCAAAAAGTTGGGGTGTTAGAACTCTTTTTGAACTTTTTTGCTTGAGGAGCTGATGGAGTTTGACCAAAATGGCATTGAATAGGTCTGCACTGTAATACAGCCCTTTTCAAATAGATGAGGAGCAGTAACAACAGTGAGAAAACCAGTTTTGGATATCTTCTGTAGTGACCGAACCTAAAGATTGCTCGATAGCATCTACCAAGTCAGCATATGTCCTGGGTTCAAGTTTGTTGAGCTTTGATTTCATTTGTGA
>JAAHHN010000355.1 GCA_010672165.1 Spirulina sp. SIO3F2
TCACAAATGAAATCAAAGCTCAACAAACTTGAACCCAGGACATATGCTGACTTGGTAGATGCTATCGAGCAATCTTTAGGTTCGGTCACTACAGAAGATATCCAAAACTGGTTTTCTCACTGTTGTTACTGCTCCTCATCTATTTGAAAAGGGCTGTAAGTAACGTAGAGGAGGTTTATGTTTATGTTTCTGGCGGAGGCATGCGTAGTCGCTTAGTTATAAAAATGTCAGAATAATATGTGCGATCGCGTCTCTCATCGGGTTCTGTGAGTAGGCAGAACATAGAATTTTTTTGTATTACAAAATAACAAAGATTTATGAGTACTCAAGCTATTGACAACCTTCCAATTCTTGATGACGAAATCAATGATTTACCTAACATCTGTGGTTGGGAAGACCACCTAAAAACGCTCGCGTTATCCCCCCCCTCTCAGCGTAACCTGCAACTTGACCAAATCTCCGCCGGATTTGCGATCGCCCTCCATATGCATCAACCCACCATCCCCGCTGGAGCCAATGGTGAGCTGATCTGCAACCTGCAATACATGTTCGAGCACCCCAACGAAGGCGACAACCATAACGCTGCACCCTTCGCTGATTGCTATCGTCGCATGGCCGACTTTATCCCCAACCTGATTAGCCAAGGTTGCAACCCGCGCATCATGCTCGACTACTCCGGCAACCTGCTTTGGGGCCTGCGGCAAATGGGCCGCACCGATATCCTCAACGATCTTAAACGCCTCACCACCGATCCCACCACCCGCAACCATATCGAATGGCTCGGCACCATGTGGAGCCATGCCGTCGTGCCCTCCACCCCCATTGCAGACATTCCCCTGCATATTCGCGCCTGGCAACATCACTTTGCTAGCCTTTTCGGCTGGGACGCCCTCGCCCGCGTGCGTGGCTTCTCGCCCCCCGAGATGCATCTGCCCAACGACCCCGATACCTGCTATGCCTTTGTCAGGGCCCTCAATGACTGCGGCTATCAATGGGTGCTGCTCCAAGAACACACTGTCGAGCACTCCGATGGCACTCCGTTGACAGACCCCTATATTCCCCATTCCCTGGTTGCCGTTAACTCCCAAGGAGAACGCGCCAGCATCACCGCCCTGATCAAAACCCAAGGCTCAGATACCAAACTGGTGGGCCAGATGCAACCCTACTACGAAGCTAAAACCCAGCAGCGACGAACTCTCAACGGTGTGACTATTCCTGCCTTAGTGACGCAGATTAGCGATGGTGAAAACGGCGGTGTGATGATGAATGAGTTTCCATCTGCCTACCATCAGGCTTGGCAGGAGATGCGCGATCAATCTGGAGCGCATCAGAGCGTTGTCGGTATGAATGGAACTGAATACCTTGACTATTTAGCTATGCTGGGACTCTCAGAAACCGATTTCCCGATCTGTCAGCCAGCGGGTCAGCATCGCATTTGGCAATCTGTTGCGCCAGAGGAGATTACCCCTGAGTGTCTACAGGCTGTGATTAAAGCTCTTAAGCAGGAGAATTCTGGATTTAGTCTAGACGGTAGTTCTTGGACAAACGAGATTAGCTGGGTTGAGGGTTATCAAAACGTCACCACGCCCCTGAAGGAGTTAAGTCAGTTGTTTCATACAATGATTCAACCTCTACAAGGCAACTCAGTCGAGGGCATCCCCCTAACCCAACAACATCGCTATCGCAACGCCCTACTACATCTGTTGTTGTTGCAAACCAGTTGTTTCCGCTATTGGGGGCAAGGTGCTTGGACAGATTATGCTCGTGAGATTTATCGGCGAGGATGGGATATTTTGACTTATGACTTTTGATTTGTATTTTTTAATCGCTCACAATACCAACCGCAAGTTTGCTGAATTGCGGTCTCCAAGGACGTTAGCTTTAAAAATTTGGAAATGGTGGTGGTCTTTACGTCAGCAGATACTCGCGTTTTGTTCAAGCTGCTAACTTTAAAATCCTGAACTTTGAATTTTGCACTTTAAACTTTGAACTCAAATAGCTAACCACTGTGCCACCGCTGTCGGCAATGGGAGCAGCATAAAAACCAACACCCCCAGAGCGATTAATCCCAGTGCATCGCGTCGGTTATCCAACTCCGTGACATCATTAAGCGCAGGCTCATTTAGATTGGGCATGAGAATCAGCAACAATGCCCACACCATGAATTCACGCTGAACAAGGCTATAGAGCACCATCAACAACCGGGTCACTTGCGTTACGACAAATGCCTTGCGCTGGCCAAACATGGCATGAATAATATGGCCGCCATCCAGTTGACCCACAGGCATAAGTTTAAGCACCGTAACAATCATGCCCACATAGCCCGCGATCGCCAGTGGATGGAGTTGAATTGCTGTCTCAGGTGTTAGTTTTGCCCCCAGCGCTAGCCTACTAAGCAAACTTAGACAGAAGGAAAAACGTGGGTCGAAGGAACCGAAATTCAGTAAATTCGAGGTTTCAGTTAACGCAATCGGTTGAGAAAGGCCCAGTCCCCACCACAAAATCGGTAAGGAGAGCAGAAAACTACCTAAAGGTCTTGCCAAGGCAACATCAAAGAGCGCTCGGCGATGGGGCATAGGTGAACGAATTTGAGTAAAGGCCCCAAATGTGCCCAAAAAGAATGGCATGGGGACAAAGTAGGGCAGCGTGGCTCGCAATTGATAGTGGCAGGCGGTGAGGTAATGGCCCAATTCATGCACACCCAAAATAAGCAACAGCGGTACACTGTAGCTCACCCCTTGAAGCAACAATCCTGGATTGGTACGGAGCTCTTCAGAGGGAATGCCAGCGAGTTCAGCACCAAAGGCAGTCGTGGTGAAAAGAGTGACCAACAATAAGCCGAGCGCTAACCAGGGTCGATTGAGCGATTCAGTTGTCTGTGCTGTAAGTTGACGCCGTTGAGTCAAAGGGTTAGGAACCAATGCAAAGAATGGCTTGTTGGGTTGTCCTTCTTGAAAAACAAGCAAAAAACGATCGCCAAAATTCGACTCAATATTCTTGCGAATCGTGGCATAGGCATCGTCCGGATGGGTCGCCAAGCGCCCACGACATAAGATAGCCTGATGACGATAATCCAACGCTTGAAGATAATAGACTCCCCAAGGAAAACAGTTACGCAGGGTTTTTTCTTCAGTACTAGTGAGCGGCTGGGCTACTGTAGAATCAGACTGCACTTCAGGCTCAAGGGTAGGCTCCGCAATTTCGTTTATGGGCCGAGTCGGGTGGGCAGCTATGTATTTTTGACGACCTCGGCGCACTAGCCATATATAAAACGCACTACCGAGCAGAAATGGTATCAAAACGACGCCAAACGGTAAGGTTTGCTCCACTAGAGCTGTCCAAATGACTAAGACAATGGGTGGACTCATCAGGGCAATCCATAATAGCCACATGGGGGTATCCGCCAATTGGGTGGCTGTTTTCCGTACGGTCAGATAGCTCAGAATGCCCAGCACGAGTAGGACTAAAAGTTTCAGCAATTCCATAGCGGGATCGACCCTTAAACCGAAAAAAAGTTAATGACCAACGATGCCGCAAGCATCCAGCTCACTTGGTTTTGAGGAGACCTCCCAATGGTTTGAATGTTATTTATGTTTGCTGGGGAACTTGGCTCAAGCCGATGCATTGGATTGCGTCGCCTGATCCCATTGTAGAAAATGGTGGCAATATCCTAAATAGCTGATGGCGATGAAAAAGTAACGGCTCAAGACTGCGTTAAGGCAGTTCTCAATGAGGGGGCATCACCAAATCAAGCCAGAAGTCTGAGGGGACAAGCGACAGAACACTCGACTAAACAATAGAGTAGAGCGTATAGACCAAATGTAGACAGACTTTGAAGTTCAACCGATGGCAACTTCTAGAGGCTTACATCTTACATTACTAGAAAATCCATTTTCCTTGATGAGGTTCAGCTCATCACGTCAATCACTTACCCTTCAAGGCTTTCACCGTTCATTTGATGACGAAGTCTGATGATAAGTGACATAAAGAATAATTTTTT
>JAAHHN010000356.1 GCA_010672165.1 Spirulina sp. SIO3F2
TTCCCGATTATCGGGAAGGCGTTTGTGCTCCTGGAGTTCCTCGCGAAGAGAGCTAATGCTTAAAGGCTCTGATATATCTTTGAGCTGATTAACTGACCAAATTCGTGAAGTCCTTGCCAGATGTGCGCTTTAGCACATGAGGAAAACAATTACTCAAGCTGAGTGCTGCTGGTGAGGCTTCTGTCTGTTGGTATCCAAGCTCTGCAAACCCTGATATTCGCAACTGTAGGTTATGGTGTCATGGTTTGCAGGGGATAGCGTTGTTTTTTTGACAATCGATATCACGGGAGGAACCCAAGCGCGGGCGAACCTCTTCCATCGTTTCCAGTAGTTTGGCTTGCAACCGAGCGAGATTACCGACCTCTTCAGTAGCGTCGCAATCAGTAATGTGGTGGGTTGGTTGATTGGCGGCGTTCCCATTGTCATCGAAGGACTGATTCGCCTTTCGGGAAGAAACTCTAATTTGTTCCTCTGAATCCAATAGTCGTTAGCCATCATCCCAAAGCTGGGCTAATCGCATTTGCCAAGCTGCCATTACCGTTTCTCGCTCTTGGGCCGTTTGCTCTAGCCCTCCCAGAATTCCCTCTTCATAGAAGCGCCCAATGTTCTGTAATGTCGCTTCTAGAGACTGACCCTGTTGTTTAGCTGCTCGGATAATTTGGCGAATTTGCTTTTCTGTGGCTTGCAAGAAAACATCGCGCAGCCAGGTTTGTTGAAGGTTCTGGGTTTGCTGAATCGCGGAGATCAACGATTCTGGCGTCAATGCTGCCAAACGATGGCTAGAAACGGCCCAAAGCACAGACTGGTGGAGGGCATAATACACTGAATGCGTCACCTCAAAATTTGCTTCAAGTAAAGCTTCCAGGTAAGGCTGGGCTTCATTTTGGGGTGCTAAGGGTAACAGCAGGCGTAGCCAGACCAAATCATCAGAAGCGATCGCCAATAAGCGGGCCTCTGACCATTCCACTTGCCAAGTGCTGGGGCTTGGCATTGTTACAGTTGCTTCCGGAAATTGCTCAACGAGCAAGGGGTGGATTTCAACGAGTTCCATAGTGTAGGGAGTGCAGATGTAGTAGATGTCTGCGCTATGGTAACAGACAGATAACTGACTAATCAGACTGGGTGTTCTGTCACGCTACACCAGCCAGACTGAGTCTTTGCAAAAGCCAAAACCTTGGCTGGGTGGGCAACCCCCCCCATCCTCCCCACTCATCTAGTGGGCAATGCTCACCTAACTTCACTCCGCCCATTCCAACACTTATGGCTCATTGGCTTTCCCCGTTCCGTCAAGTGCAACAGGCGCTCAATCCCAGCGAACAGCATGTGCGCCAACAACTCCAACAAAATCCGTACTATCGCTTACAGTCTTGGGCAGAAATACCGATCGCGGCGGACTGGGGTCTACGCATTGAGGTGAACTTGGCCGAGGTAGATGATTGGCTGCGACTGCCGGGGATTTCGATTCATCAGGCGCGATCGCTTGTGGCTTTAACCAGCAGTGGTGGCCAATTATTGTGTCTTGACGATCTTGCCGCAGCGTTAAGCCTACCCCTCGCGCGTGTGCAACCGCTCGCGCCCTTACTCTCGTTTAGCTATTATGACCCGGAGGGGTTGGAAAACCCCCAGCGTTTCAATCCCAACACCACGACCCTGGCAGAACTGGAACAAATTCCGCTGTTAACGGAGCGGCTGGCGCAACGGATCTTTACCGAACGTCAAACCCATGGTCCCTATCGAGATATTGCTGACCTGCAACAGCGACTGGCATTTAGTGGCTATTTCACCACTCAATTAATGTATTATTTAAGATTTTGACTCTGCGATCCTCTTAACCTTTGATAAGATTTCTTTAACTCTATCTTATCCATCTCTTGAATCTATGCCCTTGCCCCGTGTTTTAAGTGCGATCGCTGCGATCGTCATTGCCCTGGCTATGCTGTTGGCTGGAGGATGGTTTTTTACTGCTGGCTTTATGGTGATTGTCTTGCTGGGTTTACGAGAGTATTTCCAGATGGTGCGGGCCAAAGGTATTGAACCTGCTGCAAAAACCACCCTTGTGATTGCGCAGGTTCTCCTTATCACTGCAACGCTTGCCCCCCAACTCACAGATGCAGTGTTTCCAGTCGGGGGGATGCTCGTCTGTTTTTATCTCTTGTTTCAACCCAAGCTCGCTAGCATTGCCGATATTTCCACATCAATCTTGGGTCTCTTTTACGGGGGCTGGCTACCCAGCTACTGGATTCGTTTAAGGGTGGGTTTAGATGTTCAAGCCAGTGGTGTTCTGGTTGCAATGAACCCAGATACCCCCGTCGCGCTCGCCTTGCCATCCGAGCCGAGCGGGACAGCGACTTGGCAACATTTACTCCTACATCCCCAAGCTCTGTCTCCAGCTTTAAGCATCACTGTCCTTGCCTTTCTCTGTATTTGGATGGCAGATATTGGTGCGTATTGTTTTGGGAAGTTTTTCGGACGCACCCGCCTGTCACAAATTAGCCCCAAGAAAACAGTTGAAGGTGCAGTTTTTGGGATCTGGGGTAGCACGATGGTGGGGGTTGCTGGTGCTTGGGGTTTAGGCTGGCCCAGTTGGCTGCTTAGCGGCGCGATCTTGGGTTTCTTGATTGGCATTGTAAGTTTGATGGGTGATCTGACAGAATCGATGATGAAACGGGATGCAGGCATTAAAGATTCAGGCACACTTATTCCCGGTCATGGTGGTATTCTCGATCGCACAGATAGTTATGTGTTCACTGCGCCTGTGGTTTACTACTTTTTCACGCTGATATTGCCCCTCTTTCCCGCAGCAATTTAAATTGAAGTCAAAGCGGCCAATTTAGCTTAGGGGAGAAAGTTAGTTGTAACAGGGTATAGGGCATAGGGGATAGGGAAATTCAAAAAGATGGAT
Organism: Spirulina sp. SIO3F2; assembly: GCA_010672165.1. Classification (GTDB taxonomy): domain Bacteria; phylum Cyanobacteriota; class Cyanobacteriia; order Cyanobacteriales; family Spirulinaceae; genus SIO3F2. The sequence continues at coordinate 2,903 of JAAHHN010000356.1, forward strand.
GCTGACCCCCCTCCCTATACCCAACTTACTTTCCAATCTACTGTTCCCCTGTTGGGTTAATTCAGCAATACCCCCTTAGGGTGGAATAATAGGGAGGCAAATGTAGACAGGCAGAAAAATCCGCCATGAAACGTTCTCGATTTTGGCTCTCAGCATGGTTTGCTGCGGTACTCATTGGTTGTTTCTCTTTTCAATGGGGCATAAATACAGCTCAAGCCCAAACAGCCGTCGATCCATTCACTGTGGCGGCTCGGGACTGTCTTACTCAGCCCTCTCTTGACGCCTGCGATCGCGCCATTGCAATTAACTCAGAAGACCCCATTCCCTGGTATGGGAAGTTTGCCATCCATGAAGCGGCAGGAGAGATTGAAGCGGCTCAAGACGCTTTCGTTAAATATGACTTGGCAACGGATTACCACCGTGTTCTACTGGTTCTCAGTCAGCAATTACGTGAGCATCTGTTCTTTAAAAATCTATTGGCAGACGAAAACCAGCCTGCTGCTTTAAGCCAAGAAATTGCGAATACCCAAACTGCCGCAAATAATACTGGCTTGAGTGCTGAGCAGCGTCAAGCAGCGCAAGTCCAGCTTGAGCGCCTCAATAATGTACGCCGAATTTACGATGAACTAAAGGCCGATCCTCAGAAGCTCACTCAATCGCGTCAGGAGGCGATCGCAGCCATGATTGACGTTCGAGAAAAGTTTGCTGAGGCGATCGCCAGTGACACACCATGATCCCATTGCGTTAGCAGAGTTTCAAGGATTGGGGTTTGTGGGTGACAGCTCCCTAAATATGAAGCTACAAACAGCGAGACTCCACCAACATTTCCAATAGATATGTTAACTTTTGTAAAAGAAACCCTCTGTACTGTGCAAGACCTAAGGCGCAAAATTTAACGATATGTTTGGCGGTTTAACCGGCTCCAATATACCCCAGGGTTCAGACTGGGGTGAGACCCTACTTAATACTGTAGCCAGTAACACTCTCCGCCATCTCTTCACCCAAAGTGATGTTGTTGAGGTGCAGGTGCGCTGCCAACCTCCCAGCAAGCTGTTGCAAGA
>JAAHHN010000357.1 GCA_010672165.1 Spirulina sp. SIO3F2
ACAGTTCTCCAGGGTTTTGTTGTGGTAACTCAATTCTAGAGGACTGGCTCCCTCTTCTGAATTCTCTGTATCCCTTTCTGCATCTGCCTTTCAATTTCTTCTCAAACAAGTTTTGTCAGTCAATCAGCCCAACACCAGCCCATGTATATTGAGAAGGTTTTTTCTCCATCAAATTTTTCGTTGTTGGGTTTCCTCCGTCAACCCAACCTACGTAGTAATTCGGTAGATGAATGGGCAGAGTTTGAGCTGTTTTTTGAGTTGTGGAGGGAGTTTTTGATGCGGGGGCAGGATAAGAGAGTTGAGGTGAAGTTTGTGAAGGTAGGATTTGACTTAAATGGGAATTGAAGCACTATTTCAATCCTTCCCTCGTAATTGGGATGTCATGTTGTTAGGTGAAGTCTGCAAACAAAGTGGTGGCAATATTCAAACCGGCCCATTCGGCAGCCAGCTCCATGCTGAAGATTACGTAGAATATGGGATTCCATCAATCATGCCGCAAAATATCGGCGATTATCAGATAGTGACTGATGACATAGCACGAATTACACCTGCGGATGCACAGCGTCTAAATAAATATCTTGTGCGACCAGGAGATATAGTCTACAGCCGTAGGGGAGACATAACACGTAGGGCTTTGATTCAGCGAAGAGAAGATGGATGGTTATGTGACACTGGTTGTCTTCGTATTAGACCAGGGAAAGGAATACTACATCCAGAATTCGCTTTTTACTATCTAGGTCATCCAACAGTTAGAAGCTGGATTGCTTTACACGCTGTTGGTGCAACAATGCCCAACTTAAACACTTCGATTCTTTCTGGACTGCCGTTTTTAGTCCCACCTTTTGATGAGCAAAAACAAGTTGCAGCCATTCTGTCTTGCCTCGATCGCGCCATCGAAAACCTCCGTAAACAAAACGAAACCCTAGAAAAAATCGCCCAAACCCTCTTTAATCATTGGTTCATTGATTTTGAATTCCCCAACGCAGACGGCAAGCCCTACAAGTCTTCGGGTGGGAAGATGGTTGCTTCTGAATTGGGCGAGATCCCCGCAGGGTGGTGTGTAGGTAAGTTGGAAGAACTAATACAAGTCAATCCAAAGGAAATAATCAAAAAAGGTGATTCTGTGAAATATGTAGATATGAAATCACTGTCTACATCCAGCATGGAAATCACAGGATATATCATTCGAGAATTTACATCGGGCAGCAAATTCAGGAATCAAGACACACTTCTGGCAAGAATTACGCCTTGTCTAGAGAATGGAAAAACAGCCTTTGTTAATATCTTGGATGAAAACGATATTGCTTACGGATCGACAGGACAGGGTTTATTGTAATGCGAGCCAAGGAATTATGCTGTCCTGAATACGTTTATTGTTTAAGCCGAAGTGAATATTTTCGTGACTATGCAATTAAAAATATGACAGGTTCATCGGGTCGCCAACGTGTGCCCAATGATCAGGTAGAAGATTATGAGCTAGAGATTCCAGATCAAAAAGTTATTCAGGAATTTCATACTTTATGCAAATCACTGTTCCTGAAAATCCAATCCAATCAACAACAAATCCAAACCCTCACCAAAACCCGCGATACACTCCTCCCCAAACTAATGAGTGGCAAACTCCGTGTCGGAGACCTGCAACCATGAGCAACCCCACCCCCAACTCCGGCTCCTATCAAGACCTGATCAATCGCATTGGCAATTGTCTCACTCAAGCACGGGGTCAAGCTGCAAAGCAGGTCAATACCGTTTTACTGGAAGCCTACTGGCAAATTGGCCGCTACATTGTTGAATATGAGCAAGCCGGACAAGAACGTGCTGACTATGGCTCCAAACTCCTCGCGCAGCTCTCCAAAGACCTAAAAACCAAATACGGCAAAGGCTTCAGCCGTCGCAACGTGCTGGATATGCGGCGATTCTATCTCACCTATCCAAAATGGCAGACACTGTCTGCCATTTTGAGCTGGTCGCACTATACCGAACTCCTCGCCATCTCCGACGACCTCGTCCGCTCTTTCTATGAACAACAATGCATCAAAGACAACTGGAGCGTCCGCGAACTCAAACGCCAGAAAAACGCCGCCCTCTTCGAGCGGGTTGCCCTCAGTAAAGATCGCGCCGAGATTCTAGACCTCGCCAAACAAGGTCAACAAATCGCAACCGCCCAAGATGTGGTGAAAGATCCCTACGTCTTCGAGTTCCTCGAACTTCCTGAGCGCAACTACCGCGAAAGCGAACTCGAACAACACCTCATCCAAAAACTCGAACAATTCCTGCTCGAACTTGGCAAAGGCTTTGCATTCGTCGGGCAGCAATACCGCATTACCCTTAACAATACCCATTTCTACGTCGATCTGGTTTTCTATCATCGCATTCTCAAATGCTTTGTGCTGATCGATCTTAAAACCCGAGCCGTCAGCCACCAAGACATCGGCCAGATGAACCTGTACTTAAACTACTTCCGCGCCGAAGAAAACGTCGCTGACGATAACGAACCGATCGGCATTGTCCTCGCACGAGATAAAGACGAAATTCTGGTCGAATACGCCACTGGCTCCATTTCTAACCAGCTTTTTGTCTCGCGCTACCAACTCTATCTCCCTGACAAAGCAGAACTGCAACAAGAACTCCAGCGCATCTTGCAAGCCAATCGGGACAATGAAGAATAAAACACCCTAAAACCATGACTCCTATCACCCTCCACCACCTCCAACCCCAACTCAGCCAACAACTCCAACACCGCGCCGAACAAAACGCTCGCACTGTGGAAGCTGAAATTACCGCAATCCTCACCAACGTTTTAGCTTCTGAATCTGCCCCTGAAGGACTTGCGCCTCAAGAACCCGAGCTAGCGACTGCCATACGACAATGCTTCGCTGAGGTCGGTGGTTTTGAACTACCAGAAATTCCCCGCGAACCCATTAGAGAACCATCAACTTTCTGATTGCTCGATAACCTGAACAGTTCGTCACGATACTCTTTCACAGCTCCTTAAGTCCTATGAGCAAATTCACCACCGAAGACCAGATTGAAACTTACAATCTCGAACTGCTCGATGCACTAGGCTATGCATACCGCCACGGTGCTGCCCTCACCCCAAACTCTTCTCCTACGGGGCAAGAAACTGCCCAAAGCCTGCGAGCAAGAGACAACAATGGCTCTGCCTACCAAGTCGAATCCACAATCGATCGCCACAACTTCAGTGAAGTTCTGCTCAAACACCGCCTCAGTCAAGCGATTCGCCGCATCAATCCCCACATTCCCCCTGAAATCCGAGACCAAGCCCAACGCGAACTGCAAAACATCGCTAGCCCTGACCTGATCAGCGCCAACGAAACCTTCCACAACTACCTCACGGGCGGCATCACCGTTGAATACCAACGCGACGGTGAAACCGGCAGCGAAACACGCGGCGAACAACTCTGGCTCATTGACTGGGACAATCTCGACAACAACGAATTCCTCGCCGTTAACCAATTCACCATCATCGAAGACAACCACAACCGCCGCCCGGACATCATCCTCTTCATTAACGGGTTGCCCCTAGTTGTCATCGAGTTAAAAAACGCCGCTGATGCCCAAGCCAACCTCCACACCGCCTACAACCAACTGCAAACCTATAAACGCGAGATTCCCAGCCTGTTTATCTATAACGCTCTGCTGGTCATCTCCGATGGACTGAGTGCCCGTGCGGGCTCCCTCTCCGCCAACTACAACCGCTTCAGCCAATGGAAACTGTCTTCCCGAGTGCCCTCCCCTAACCCCTCCCAAAGGCTAATCCTGTAGGGGTTTCAAATCGCTCCCTTGATTTTGCTAGGGTTCAGCGGTTCATACCAAATCCGGATAGTATAGGGAGTCTTGATATAGTTAGAGAAAAATGGGAAGAACAGTAACGTTAGAACCGCATCTGTCAAGCGAAGAAATAGAAAAGCAATATAAGCAGAGTAAAGACCCAGT
>JAAHHN010000358.1 GCA_010672165.1 Spirulina sp. SIO3F2
TGAAAAAAGAGAATGACCAAATTTAGAAATTAGGACTACAGATCAAAAGGGGAGGGCTGAGCAGGGTCGAAGCCTGGCACTCAGGTTTGTACTTTATCTGTAGTCGGACTTTTGGGTTTTGGTATGAGAGGGACAGTTCTGCGAAGCTCGACACGCTCCGACTTGTTATCACCGATCCATCAGGTCGAATAAATTATCTCGACCCTTTCCGAGCACACTATGGGCTTGCTTGCGATAGCTCTGGAGTTCAGCAAAACTTTTCATAGCATCTGAGATTGGTGGTTCTTTCTCAGATTCGCTCATCGAGGGAGTTGTCTCAACTGACACCTCTCTCTTTGCTCTTTGTCTAAACTCCAGATTTTTGGGGAATATGCTTAAAATACCCCTGCTGGTCGCCCATATTTTATGGAAGAGAATTTAAAACCGTTGTCTTCCGCTCGGTTTTGCAGTAGTATCTGGAAAATTTAACTGCTGCGATGGAACTTTAAGCATCGCAACAAAGACTTGACTCCTGCACAGAAAATTGCGTCACTCCAAATCTGATGCTTCACTATTGTAGTTACCGTTGAGACCGCTGTTTAAGCCCTGCACTTAATTGCCAGATTAAACAACTTGTCTTGACGCTCCTTCCTCACACACAGCCTATGATGAAAAAAATTCTAGCCGGACTAGCTTTGGGTTTGGGCGTTGCGATCGCCTCACCGCAGCTCCCCGTTCTGGCCCGTTCCGCCCCCCTGGTCTGGAGTAACCCCACCCAAGACGCATCTATTGGTTTCGATGAACAGCTTTGGCAGAGCTTTGCGGGCCAAGGCGACAAGCAAGCCCTAATTCAATCCATTGATAATAGCCTGCGCTATATTCGGACACCCAGCGCAGCTGAAGCCTATCGTAACTATCATGTGCGTTGGATTACCCGCGATCGCGTTGAACGGTCATTGCGTCGCTTCCGGCAATTGGTGATCCAATCCCAGAGTCCGGCTGAACTTCAGGCAGCGGTCAAGCGAGAGTTTGTCTTTTATAAGTCGGTGGGTCTCGACAATAAAGGCTCTGTCTTGTTTACGGGCTATTATGAACCGATTTATGCAGCAAGTCTCCAGCGCACTGAGGAATATCGTTATCCCCTCTATCGGCGTCCGGCAAACTTTGAGCAATGGCGTAGCCCTCATCCCACACGTGTGCAACTAGAAGGACAGGATGGTCAGGGTTTAAATAGTGTAGTGCGGGGCACAGAGTTGGTCTGGCTGCGCGATCGGCTTGAAGCCTATCTAGTGCAAATTCAAGGCTCAGCAAAGTTGCGTCTGACGGATGGCCGTTATATGTCGGTGGGCTTTCACGGTGGCACCGATTATGATTACACCAGTGTGGGTAAGCTGATGATCCGAGATGGCTTGCATCCTCGAGATGGATTCACCATGCCGAAGATGATCAATATCTTCCGCCAACGTCCAGATTTGTTGAGTAAGTATTTGCCCCAGAATAATCGGTTTATCTTCTTCCGCAACACTGGGGGCGGCCCGCCGACTGGGAGCCTCTCTGTGCCAGTGACGGCCGATCGCTCGATCGCAACCGATAAAACCCTGATGCCGCCGGGTGCATTGGCCCTGATTCATACTCAAATTCCGTATCCCGATGGTCGGGGGGGAACCCATGCTCCAACGGTGAGTCGCTATGTTCTGGATCAAGATAAGGGCAGCGCGATCAACACTGCTGGCCGTGTGGATGTGTTTATGGGCACAGGTGATGTGGCGGGCCAGCGGGCCGGGGTGATGGGCTACCGAGGCCAACTCTATTACTTAATGCTGCGCGAGTAACCACGGTTTTAACCTTGCCTCTTCAATTGCAACGCCAACCTCTCTGAGCCATCAGGGGGGTTTTGTTGTTGCCCAGATGCCTCCGGTTGTAACAAAACTCGACCTTTGGCTACTGACAGCCCCGAGTTCCCTTTTCTATGATGGGTAGTGATGATTGGAAAGAGAGGCAAAACTTTTGGTCGTTCATTTTACTCCTCAGAAACGAACGCTAGTCAAAAGCAGCGATCGCCCTGCTGGCTTGGGTGGTCGAGTGGCGATTGCAAAGGATGCGATCCAGCGTGGCCAAGAAGCCCAATGTGGTTGTGGTGGGCAGTCTCCAACCAATCGTAAGCAAGCCTTAGCCCAGTTTGCCCAAAAGGTTCAGGGTGATCCGGTTTTAACACGGAAGCTCGGGCGACGGGTTTATGAGCTGATGCGAGCCGATCTCGACTTGCAACGGGAACGTAACTGGAACTATGGAGCACGATACGGATGGACCCAGAATTAAATTACATTACATCGAACCGCTTTTATGTGGAGATGCAAAGCACCATCACCGCCAGTTTTCAGGAATGTTCGGGGTTGGGAGCCAGTATCGAAACAGAAAAGTTTAATGAGGGGGGCGTTAACGATCAGCAGCGCATTATGTTGAAGGGGGCAACCTTTGATGATGTTACGCTCAAACGCGGCATGACCAATGACATTGCCTTTTTGGGTTGGGCGAGCCGCATGTTTACTCAACTCAATGCCAGTGGTTCAGATATCAGCACGTATCGCCGCAACATCAATATTTTGATGTTTAACCAAGCCGGGGAAACAGTACAGGTTTGGACTTTGATTGGCGCGATCCCCACTAAGTGGTCGGGGCCAAGCTTTAGCGCGGACGGCTCAGATGTTGTGGTGGAAGAACTAACGATTTCCTATGAAGGATTAGCCGTCACTGTAAATTCTTCACCCTCAGCAGCTTCTAGCGGCAGTGCCACAATCCACAGTAGCGGCCGCGATACCAGCACAGGCGGTTACTTTAGTAGTAGCTAGGGGAAATTGAGATGACTGATTTTGCTTCCCGACCGTTACAGGGTCGCCGCCCCCTGGGCCAACATCATGGTTTAGGGCAGCAGGCTTTAGGCCAGAGAACATCGATCATTCAGTCTAAGTTTTTAAAGCCGCTCGGGCAGCGATCGCTGAGTCCGATGGGAGCATCCCGCTTTGCAGAGCAGCGGAGGGGGGACGTTAGCCGACTGGGGGGATTGGGTGCTGAAACAATACAGGCAAAACCATTAACTGAACATCCTGGCACAGTAGTTTCACCAGGGCTATCGACTTTGTTCGATCTCCCTGGTGAATCATCGATAGATAATTCAGGAACAATTCAACGCCAAGTTGATGGTTCAGATACAAGCAAATTTAGTCAACATCCAGGCACCCAGCTCTCCCCAAGTCTTCAGGCTCGATTGAGGGAAACTGCTCAACCGGGTTCAACACCCCAGGTTCAAGCCAAGTCTGATGCGCCTGCATCGCTAACGCAGCACCCCGGTACAACGGTTACTCCAGATGTTCAGGCTCAGGTTGATTCTGCTCAACAACCTTCTTCAACGCCTCAAGTTCAGGCTCAAGCTGATAGTGCTCAACTGGGTTCAATACCTCAGGTTCAGGCCAAAGTTGATGGTGGTCAATCGCAGAGTTCAACACTCCAGGTTCAAGCCAAGTCTGATGCGCCTGCATCGCTAACGCAGCACCCCGGTACAACGGTTACTCCGGATGTTCAAGCTCAGGTTGATTCTGCTCAACAACCTTCTTCAACGCCGACCGTCCAAGCCAAAGCTGGTGGTAGTCAATCTAGTTCAACCGCACCACAGATTCAAGCGAAGGCTGACGGTGGTCAGACACAGAGTGCAACACCTCAAGTTCAAGCGAAGGCTGATGCGCCTGCATCGCTAACGCAGCACCCCGGTACAACGGTTACTCCGGATGTTCAAGCTCAGGTTGATTCTGCTCAACAACCTTCTTCAACGCCGACCGTCCAAGCCAAAGCTGGTGGTAGTCA
>JAAHHN010000359.1 GCA_010672165.1 Spirulina sp. SIO3F2
TGTGCTATTACGATCTGCAGGATTGACCCCCTCGGAGCCTTCAGCAACGGCAGCGTTACCCTTGCAACCCCGCTTAACCATCGGGCAGGTCAATGACCCCTATGAGCAAGAAGCCGATCGCGTTGCTCGGCAGGTGGTCAATCAGATTCAGTGTCCGCAGATGCAAGCCCAAGCGATCGCCCCCATTGCTGATTTGCAAGCCAAGGGAAACTTGGAGGGGGGCACAGTTAGCTCGGATGTTGAACGGGGCATTAATCAGGCTCGGGGTGGGGGGCAGCCATTGTCTGCTAAGACCCAAAGCCAGATGGGGGGCGCGATCGGTGCTGATTTTAGCCAGGTGAGAGTGCATACCAGCAACCATGCTGACCAGCTTAACCAGGCCGTGCAGGCGCGGGCCTTTACCACTGGGCCAGATATTTTCTTCAAGAAAGGAGAATACAACCCTGGTAGCAGAGGGGGTCAAGAGTTGCTGGCTCACGAGCTGACCCATGTGGTGCAGCAAGGGGCGGCGGTGCAATGCAAGCCGAGCCAGGAGAAGACGGTTGAGCAGCTCGCCAAAACGCTCCAGCCCCAGCGGTTTGGTTTGCCAGAGTCGGGGAACGTGACAGAGGAGTCGCCAAAGGGTCAACGGAGTGAGCGAGCAATGCAGCTCAAAGCGTTGTCGGGTAAGCCCACTGCCTGGATGCAGCCGATTCAGCTCAAAGAGCTAGTTCAACGGGTAGATGATGATGTCACGGTTGTTAGTTCAGATAACGATCAAGCTAATGCAGCAAGCGGTGGCGATGCAGCAAATGCTAATCAACTGCCCCCAGCAACCGGGGGAGAAGCCGTCGAATTCCCAATCTATGAGTCAGGCAGTTTTGGGGACGGAGAGAACGACCTCGAAGCGATCTTTGCCATAGCTAAACCCAGCATCATCAATGAAATCAGAAAAAGTATACCGATGTACCGAGAGGATGACCTGTCCTCCGAGAATCCTGCTGACTATCCAGAGCGAAGAGACTATTACAACACATCAAAAATTACTTATATTCAGTTCGTTAAAACCCCTGAATCTCTAGACATTATTGCCTGTCCTCTGTTAGCAAGAAATACAGCATTTTCTACGCTTCTCGACAATATCATCAATAAACTTAAAGACAGCGCAAACAAGGTATTAGGGAGTAGAGACTCCTTTTTTACTAATGCCAACTCAACCAAGTTAGAACCCAAGCCTGTCGAGGCTAGAAGGGGTGGAGGGGATGGCACCAGTTACACAACAGATTACACCTTTCTTGGTCGTTTCAAACTTGATGCGAGTCAACCTGAAGCAAGAGATGAGAAAGATTACTTGGATGCCAACGATAAATCCTCGAAACCAAAAATGAGTGCCAAAGACAAAAAGAAAGCCAAAAAGAAGGCAAAAGCACTCTCGAATGTCTCAATTAACGAATCAGGGGAATTTACAAAAATTCATGATCCAGAAAAGGGATCAGAATTAGTTAAAGAAATAGTCGGCAAACTTGCTGTGGCGATCGGAACTTTTCCTGGACGGACTCGCATAGAAGTCAATAAGTCAGATAAACAGTCATCGATTAAGCTAATCGATGCCAAAAATTCTGATCTTGGCATTATGGATATCAGTAAGATCTTTACTCCCCTCTTTAATTCATATGAAGGAATCCGAATCGATATCCCAAGTTTTAAGAAAAATGAGCAAGCCGGTAAAAATGGTCAGAAAACCTATGACTATACTTATGAATTTCATGTGTTTGACAATGCAGCTTTCATTGAGGGTGTCCGAGATGTGAAGACCGCTGTTGCTGGCGCTGGCTCTGCATCAGAACAGAGCACTTCAATCGAAATGGCTGCCCAAGATCTGTCTGAAGATGATGCCAATACAATCTATAGCAAGCTTGAGGAAATGATCGCTGTCTTCAAGGAAGAAGATGTTGATGTTGTTGATGTAATTACCTTGATCTTTACTGAGGGTCTGAAGTCGCTACTTCCCTTTGCGATGGTCATTAAGCGCTTTGATGATATTAGGAACTATCGTAAGCGCCAGAAAGGTCTAGAGGAATCTCTAGAGAACTCCCAAAAAAGGGAGATTGAGCCAGGTGCGTCGGAATCAGTCGGAGCGGATAAATCTAAGCTCCAAGAGGGTATTGGATATGCCATTGAGAAAGTTAAAAAGCTAATTGGCAATACCTTGGTCAAGGCAATTAGTAGCCTAGTGCAAGCTGTGAGTCGAATTTTCACATTATGCTTTGCTGCTATTTTCCCGCCAGCAGCCATTGCTTCCCTCTGTGCAGATTTAGCCGCAATGGCTGCTAAGGCTGTTAATTTCTTATATCGCAAGGGTAAAGGGATTGTTAAACAACTCGCGGGGACACGGGGCAAAAAGCGTAAAGAGTCTGCGGAAAGCATCTTTAGCTCTGCGATCGCAGGTGACCCAGATGCTTTAGATGCCATTCGTGCCCTCAATATCAAGACGATCTTTACGAAGGTCAAGAATGTGGCAACCCGACTCATCGTCAAAGCCCCAGGGGCAGGATTCTTTCAGTTTCTAGCGGGTAGGGATGACAAAAGATATCTTAAAATTTCGCAAGCAATTTCTGGATCTACAGGTGGCTCAAGTTGGAATCAAAGAAACGTCCATAATGTATTAATGCCAGCTGCCAATCAAGATCTATTTCTCAAACAAGGTATTTTCAATCTTCTCAACGAAAAGGGAGTGAACATCCAAGATCCCAAAATCGCCGAAATGGGGAATGAGACGATGTCAGCCGTAATCACAAAGATAACCCCCCAAGAGTTATTGGCAAATATAGAACAGACTATCTTGAACCGTAGTATGAGTAAGGTGGATGATGAGAACCTCTTGGTATATCTACAGGGTTTTGATCAAAATACATCCCTACGGAAGGCCTTCGTGAGTGGGCTTGCAGAGCTGATGAAATCGTCTGATGTGACCTAGTACTGTGAGGCGGAGTTCAGAGTTCAAAGTGCTTGTACAACGGGCATTCTGTGAATTTTGAATAGATGGCTTATTTCTGCCGTTCTGTACTAGGAACTCTCGACGCTAAATGATGACATAGCCTGCATTAATTCTGAACTTCATTTAAAAATATCATTGAGCCGCCCAAGCCCATGGCCCACTACCAACCCCTGCAACCCCATAAAGCCCAAACCGTTCAGAAAAAGAAACAATCTGAACCGACCAGCGGCGTATCAGAGCGCCATCCTAGCCCGATCAACTATGATGCGCCCCGATTCCAACCGGGTGTGCTTCAGCGGAATGCAGGATTGACCCCCTCGGAGCCTTCAGCAACGGCAGCGTTGCCCTTGCAACCCCGTCTGGCCGTTGGGCAGGTGAATGACCCCTATGAACAAGAAGCCGATTGCCTTGGGCAGTGCGCAGAGCGCAATCGCGTCGCTCGGCAGGTGGTGAATCAAATTCAGCGTCCGCAGATGCAAGCGCAAGCGATCGCCCCCATTGCTGATTTGCAAGCCAAGGGAAACTTGGATGGGGGCACAGTTAGCTCGGATGTTGAACGGGGCATTAACCAGGCTCGGGGTGGGGGGCAGCCATTGTCTGCTAAGACCCAAAGCCAAATGGGAGGCGCGATCGGTGCTGATTTTAGCCAGGTGAGAGTGCATACCAGCAACCATGCTGACCAGCTTAACCAGGCCGTGCAGGCGCGGGCCTTTACCACTGGGCCAGATATTTTCTTCAAGAAAGGAGA
>JAAHHN010000036.1 GCA_010672165.1 Spirulina sp. SIO3F2
TGAATGACTTACGTCTACTCATCCGCGAACAACTCCTGAAACTCGAACAAGCGACTATTGCCTCTATTGCAGGCAGAAAGAGCATTTTAGATGCCTTATCTGTAGCTGGCATTTTGTGATTTGGTATAAGTTAAGACTATAGAGCGGAAACTGTGAAGACTGAGCGGAGTCGAAGTCCGGCATTGAGAATCGGAATTTGTCTGTAGTTTATGTTTTCTAATTTGGTATTAGACAACATTTTTCTAGGATCTTTTATTCAGATTAGAGATAGATCTTGTTATTACACTTTAAGGATTATAAGTAAATTGACTCCGCAACACGACGCCCACTTTATCTTGAGCTTTTGAGTTGCCGAGTAGATAAAGATGCTCATAATCCCAGAAACAAATCCGATATAATACAATCTCTGCAAATATCTGTTTGAGAAAGCGTTCTAGCCGAGATAAACGCTCAATTATGACTTGAGTGTCTGAGTGATAATAGTCATCAATTTGTTTGTCAATATCTAGCTGTTCAAACTGACAGATTGTAATCAAACCCGCTTTCTCTAACGTTTTTTCAAGAGCGATCGCCTCTGTTGCCCCCACCCCATAAATAAGTTGATAGGTATGGGTTTTACCATATCCACCTTGATACCAGCCATAGGTCGGGATGGGGTCAAGATTCGAGATTTTTTCGGCAATTTGAGTTTCGATCGCAGAGATATTTTCTCGGGGTGACTCTGATTGCAACAGGGGCCAAGATATCACCTCTGCATTGGTATAGTCCCGAGTTTCGTGGGGAACTGTTGGGGCAATGCAGAGCCACGACTGATCCGGCAATTGGCCAACCAGCACCGATATCTGGTAAGCCGCACAATAACTCAAGGTGTAAGCCTTCAGAATCGGTAATTCCGATTCCAGCAGCACCAACAAACTTTGATAAATGTCCTGTCGAGCTTGCTGACAATCCGCTGTTAAGGAAATCTGGGCTGGGTCTGCTTTATGCCAATCTGGACTATATTCTAGAAGCCCCTTCGCCGCTAAGCTGGTTTGCTCTGGCCATTGCCAACTCTGGAGAGCCACTTCTGGATCAGTTTCGGTCATCCAGCCCTCAACTTTCACTAAACCCAGTGGGGTAAACGGGCCCCATTGCGTTGCATCCCAGACACAGAGTTGAAAGTCTTCAGAGTATTCGTGACCTGGCAAATAAAACAGGCAATGTTCAGCAAGCAGCACTTCTAAAGTGCCAAGCTGTTGTTCAGTTTCAGGGTGCATCGTTTTTTTCTCAGTACCGGAAAAAGTTATCGGTTGTAGGTTGAGTTGACGGAGGAAACCCAACACCAGCGAGGATTACAGGGAATGTTTTGGGTCTCCAAGGTGTTAAGCTGTCGTTCCGTTTCAGAGTGCATTGCTTAGTGGAGAGGCGACCAATCTAGTCTGAGGATGACGCTGAGAGTTGGGCGCTTGCAACTGCCCGCACGATGCGATTCGCATCCTCAGCTAAGGTTTGCCGAACTGCTGACGGCGTTGCCGAATTCTCGGCCACCGCATAGCGTTCTAGCCAAGCCAGCGATCGCGCCCCTTGGGTCAACTGTGCTGCGGGTGTAAGGGGATGGAGCAAGGCCACAAAGCGGACAAATGGGCGCTCTGCTTGGGCATAATCCATAAGTAATGTCGGAAGGTCATCAGCTTCTGGGTGGTACAAACGGGGCAACCCCCTGAGGGTTGGGCTGAGGACAGGATCGCGGTTTGAACCGGGTGAGCGCACCCGCAGATTTTGGAGGCGAGTCCGGATACTGATGGGCGTTTGAGGGTTGCCAGCCACGGCCCGACGAACCTCAATTTTCTCATCTTCGGCAAGCTGTTCTAATACTGTTGCTGGCATTGTCGGATTGGCTGCGATCGCGCTGCGCACCGTCATCTCTGGATCGGCAGCAAGGCGCTGGGTCAGCTCTAGAGGAAGCTGGGAATGGGTGGCGAGTTTTTGCCGCACGGTCAGAGCCGGATCAGTACTTAGCACGGCCAACGTTGCAGCGGGAATTTGGTGTGAAGTCGCTATTGCCTCTCGCACATTGGGATGGGGGTCTTGGGCCAAACGTTGGCGCAACGCCTGGTTCAGGTTGGGGTGACGGATAATCGCTAACCGCACCTCTAAGCAAGGATCTTGAATAAGAATGGCCAGTAATTCTGGGGTCAAACTGGGATTGCTGGCCAAGGATTGCACCACATCATCCGGGGTTCGGGGCGATAACACCGCCTGAGGGTCGGGGGCAGGACTGATAAATTCACGCCGCGCCAAACGTTCCATCGCTGTGAGTGGCATTTTCGGTTGGCGGGCGATCGTTATGAGAACATCCAAGTGATCCCCCCAAATGGCACTTTTAAGACCATCTTTGATGCGGGAGGAGGGCAGATTTTGGGCGACTTGATCCGTCTCAACCATCTGGCCCAAGATCTCTGGTGTGGTATTGGCATGTCGTGCCACATTGAGGCGTATGGTGAAATCGGGGTTCTGAGCAAGGGTTGCCAGCACAGTACTGGGGGTTTTAGGATGTTCGGCGATTGCCCGCAACGTCGGGATATCATCCTCAGCCGTGAGCAATTCCAGCGTGTCAACCGATGTATTAGGATGTTGAGCAACCCGATACCGCACCGATGGATCAGGGTGTTGAGCCAGTTCTGCTAGGGTTTCTGACGGGAGCTGTGTTCCTTTGACGGGGTGTTTGAGAAAGTCACAGAGATCTTGATTCCGAGTGGGCACACGCCGGGGAGATTGTTGGAGGATTTCAACGGCGTGGGCCAGCACAATACCGGGTGTATTGGGATTCCGCACATTGAAAATATTCGCTTCCAGTCCCAAACGCCGCAGAACCGGGATCGGCGTTTGCAGATTGGCGACCAAACTCCGTTGAACCGTCTCATCTGGATCAGCCGCAAGCCCTTCCAAGGCAGAAATTGGCGTGTCGGGATTGTGCGCCACCAATGCCCGCACCGTTGCTGACCTATCCTGGGCTAACGCGGCTAAAACCACACCAGGGGTTGGATGCCAGCGGCGTTTGCGGGCCAAAGCACTGCGCACATTCAGGCTGGGATCATGAACCAAGGCGAGCTGAAGCTCAACAGGTAGTTGAGGATTATTCAACAACGCCAACCCAATCTGTTCATCGGGTTCGGTGGCCAAGGCTTCCAAGACTGCAATGGGGGTTTTGGGATTATGGGCGGCGGCGATCTTGGCCCGGCGATCGCCCGTTTCCATCACTTGAGCCAGTAAATACGGACTCTCAGGACGGCTGGCAAGCTGCTGTTTAGCCTGGGTTGTGGCTTTGCGGGTCGCTTGGGTGAGCCGAAAACGGTAGCGTTCTAAAGGGGGAACATGCGGATGACTGAGGATGCGATTGGCGATGGAATACGGATCTTTAAATCGGTCGATCAGGGGTTGGGCATAGAGAATTTTGAGTAATGCCGAGAGAGGGGCTTGGGCTGAATCAGCCATTACACGCTCAAGTTGCTCATCCTTGTGCTGCTCAATGAGTTGCTGTAATTGTTCATCCGGAAGGGCGGGATTTTTGACCAGGGCGATCGCCAGCTTTTGATCACCCTCGGTTTGAGCTAAAGCCGCGAGTTCCCCCAGTAACTCAATAGGGGTATGGGGATCTTCGGCCAGCAATACCCGACCCTGCGGCAACGCCATCAGCTTTTGCCGTGCGGATTCGCGGTCAGGCGCTTTTTCTTGGGGATTATGGGCGATCGCCTGCCACAATCTGCATTGCCACCGCCGATCTTGCCCGAATTCCTGTTGAATACATCGCTTCAGTTGCCGTCGCAGATCAGCATGGGTTTGAGGATTACTCACCAAGGCAATGGCGATATCGCCATAATTGTAATTCCTGTTCAGTCGGGATTTAATCTGCTGTCCCAGCACATTCAAAATCGTCGATGGTGCCTGAGGATCGCGGGCAATCTGGTGCTGCAACTCAAGATCCGCCAAATTATGCCTTAAGGCGGCGTAGAGTTTCTGGCGTAGGGCAGCGGGAGTCAGGGGATGACGGGCCACCGCAAGCTGGAGTCGGGGATTGGGATAGGTGGCCAGTTGACTCAAAATTTCTAGCGTAACGTGAGGATGGTCAACCATCGGCGTCAGATCGCTGCTTCGCTCTTGTAGCCAACGCTGTAAGGCTTCC
The DNA here is from genome assembly GCA_010672165.1 of Spirulina sp. SIO3F2. Taxonomy (GTDB): domain Bacteria; phylum Cyanobacteriota; class Cyanobacteriia; order Cyanobacteriales; family Spirulinaceae; genus SIO3F2. The sequence goes on from JAAHHN010000036.1 coordinate 4,163, forward strand.
GTTGTGGGAGGCTGATCTGACTGCGCCCGCAATTGTGCTTCTAAGGTTGCCCGATCATAGGTGGCCACGAATTTCGCTAAAAGGGTTGCGGGGGTGTTTGGACTCCCTAAGAGCAAGGCGCGGAGCCGATAATCGTTCTCAAGGGTCTGCTGGGCGATCGCCTCCTCAAATAAATGGTCTAAGACCGCAGCAGACAGATTGAACGGTGGGTCAGTCTGACGACGAAGCAGTTGCAAGAAGGTGGGGCGCAGTTGTAGCAGGATCTCGATATTCACATGCGGATGCTGAACCAACGCTTCTTGGATTGCAATTTCGGGATGGGTCACAAAATCCACTAATACAGTCACCGGGGTGCTTGGATTTTCCACCACAGCCCGTTGGATGGGGAAGTATCCATCTGTGGCCAGTTGGGCTAAAGCATGGGCGGGGGTCGTGGGATTTTGGGCAACAGTTAAGCGTATCCAGGGCCATTGACTCTGGCTCAATTGGGCCAGAATCGGAGGCTCGGCCTGCCAGTTGGCAGCCAACTGGTGTTGCTGCTCCACCTGCTGAATCATTTCAGCGGCACAGGCGGGATGGCAAGCAGCGGCCATCCGCACCGCAGGCTCTAAGTCACCCAGCAGCAACGCCAAAATTTCACCGGGGGTGTCAAGGGCTTCGGCAACCTGCAAGCGGGCTTCAAGATTGGCTTCCTGGGCCAAGCGCTCTAGAAATTGACGCCGATAGTGGGGCGGGAGATAGGGGTTTTTGAGTGCTGCGACAAGGCATTCTGGGGGAACCCAATGGCTCAAGAATGCGGGGGAAACGGGGCAAAACTTAAGCAGTTCCACCGCAAGGCGATCGTTTTGACCCAGTTGGGCAGTTTTCAGATGCGTGGCGATCGCGGTTTGCCAGTCTTCGGTTAGTTCTCCTGCCCAATGGATATGCAACTGAGCGGCTTCTGCAACAGCGGCATGAGTGCTCTCAATCAAGTGAGCGAGGAGGGGGTGAGGTGTATCTGGGTGATTGGCGATCGCCAATTGCACCATCAAGGGTTGGCTGAGTAGCTCTTCTGGGTTGTTGAGAAAGGGTTGTAAATCCAGCGAATCATCAAGGGTTAGGGATGCCATGGACAATCTCTCCAGTCTGGATGAGCGTAGACCAAACAGTGGGTTGATTAAATTATCTACTACCGTGACTCAAAGTTCAACCCCGCCCAAAAAGTCGGGCTGTTTAACGCCTCTAATTGCAAGCACTGGGCTGGCTGGTCGGCGTACCATCAATATCATCGAAGCCAAGGTTATTCGCTGCCACATCATCAGGTTGAGCTTCCCTTCCGTGTAGATGGTACTCATCCCCGGGACTTGCTCAAAGGGAACAAAACCATAAATTGAGCCAAACGCACTGCCATCCCCCTGTTCAGTTCCCGATTGAAAGCTTGCACCAATGCGGGGTTGAAGTTTGACGGGTTGTTCTTGAACGGGCAGGGCGATCGCTAGGGAGGCGAAGCTGACAGCAAGCCAACCCATGGTTAAACAGGGAATCAGAGCAGAAGCGTGCATGAGGAATTGCAGAAATCATTAAATGAGAAAGCGTTATTCGGCTCAATTCCACTGTCACAAAACCGCTTGAGCGCCTCAAGATGAAAAAGGAGTAAAAGGTGGCCGGTTGTTATATTTCCCAACGAGCCTTGCATTTTCACGAGAGTCGTGTATTATTTGTAGTATGTGCACTTCAAGACTGCGCACCGGGGTTCAAATCCCTGCGGTGCTATGGTTCGGGTTCTGCATACCCGGCCGGTGCAGTGCAACCCTGTTGTTCTGTATGTCGCATTGCTTGCGATCTGAATCTTGTCGATTAGCTCAGACTGGTTAGAGCGATGGACTCTTAATCCATAGGTAGTCGGTTCAAATCCGACATCGACCGCCAAGTTAGCCTAGAGGTAAGGCATCAGTCTCAGAAACTGACAATCACAGGTTCGAATCCTGTACTTGCACCCAAACAGTCCCTTTCACGGACTCCTCGTTAAAAAAACGAGCCCTTTTTCTACACAAGAAAAATTGAAACTTTCTCTCTGTGTTAGATCCTTTATGCTCTGCTGTTTTGGATTCTCGCTTATGAGGTCAATGTCTTGATCGGGTAAGTAGCAAGGAATCGCTTGTAGCGGGGGTGTTGGTGGATAGCCAGAGTGGTGATTAGGGCGATCGCTAAGGCTTTTTTCTTACGGGAAATTGAGCAAAACGCGATCGCAACGCCACCATTTGTTTAACCCTTGGGAGCTGTTTCCCCTGATGTTTAGACTTAATCCCGTCATCCACTTCCCCCCGTTCCGCTGAGGACTTGTGGCATCCAAGGCAGTGGAGCATTTCAAACTTTTTTATCTTTTAAGACCCATGCTAGGACTGACGAAAACGTTTTACATCAAGCCCCATGAGCGGGGACTGCTGTTCTATCGCAGTCACTTTCAAGGGGTACTCGAGCCGGGAACCCACCGTCGAATGGGGTGGCATTGGAATGTCAAAACGTTCGACCTCAATCAAGCCCGGCCAACCATTGAAAACCTCGAATTCCTCTTGCAAACCCATGCTGATGTGCTCAACAAGCATTTTGCTGTTGTCCGCACGGACTACAACGAAGCGGTGTTGGTGCAAATCGATCGCAACTGGTCTGCGGTGGGAACCCATGCCCTCGAAGTCTATTGGCGCGGTTTGCATCCGGTGCAGGTGCATCGGTTCAACCTCGACGAGAGCATTGAGCTACCCAGTGAATTTGTGCAGCCCCTGCGGCGCTTCACCTGGACGCTGATCAAGATGGTGCGGGTGACGGAAGCCCAGATCGGTTTGCTCTATGAGCAGGGCAACTTTGTGCGCCCGCTGGAGCCGGGAGACTATGGCTTCTGGACGGTGCGCGGTGCGGTAGAGGTTAAGCTCTACGATCGCACGTTGCCCATGCCCAGCTTCCCTAATGATGAGGTGCTCATTGAGCAACATCCGGAGTTTGTGGCAACTTACTGCGAGGCGGTGCAACTGACGGATCAGCAGGTGGCGATCGCTCGCCATCGGGGTAAGGTGATTGCCATTTTGCCGCCGTGCAGCCGTAAGCTCTTCTGGAAGGGGGTAGCGATCGAGGTAATTGACCTCAACACCGACGGTGGCAAGCTACCCGCCCGGTTGGCGAAGGAGCTACTCAAGGGTATCCCTGAGGTGATCCGCTTGGCTCAGAGCCAGGTGTTCCACACGGAAGTGCCTGCCCAGTTCTTGGGTCTCTTCTATGAGAACGGCGCGTTCCGCCACATCCTAGAGCCGGGTCTTCATGCCTGGTGGATGTGTGGTCGCTCTTTGCGCACGGCCAACATTGACCTGCGGCTCCAGACGCTGGAGGTGGCGGGTCAGGAAATCCTCTCTAAGGACAAGGTGCCTTTGCGCTTGAACCTGACGGCGGGTTTCCGGATCACTGACCCGGTGACGGCGCACGCCCAGCTCCAGGATATCAACGGCTACCTCTACAAGGAGTTGCAGTTTGGTCTGCGCTCGGCGGTGGGGACAAAGACGTTGGATGAGCTGCTTGAGGACAAGGGCGCGATCGACGCGACGGTTTCGGATTATATCCAGGGCAAGGTGGCGGAGTATGGCATCAATGTCCAGTCGGTCGGGGTCAAGGACATCATCTTGCCGGGTGAGATGAAGACGATTCTCGCTTCGGTTGTTGAGGCGCAGAAGCTGGCGCAAGCGAATGTGATTCGTCGGCGTGAGGAGACAGCGGCGACACGCAGTATGCTCAACACTGCGAAGGTGATGGAGAACAACCCGACGGCGTTGCGGCTCAAGGAGCTTGAGGTGTTGGAGCGCATTGCGGATAAGATCGAGCGGATCAATGTCAATGGGGGGTTGGATAGCCTGTTGACGGAGGTTATTCGGATTGCGAAGGAGTGAGGTAAAAGTTCTACAATCTAGGGATAGGCAACATTGTCTATCCCTTTTTCCTATGCTGAAATTTCTGAGAATGACTCCTTCTCGTCTTAAATCAACCGATGCATCTCATCGCTATTCGTAATCTTCGCCGTGATGCATCAAAGTATCCAGATCTCATGCCTGTCGTTGAGGCATGGTACAAAGTTGTCCAAGCTGCTCAATGGCAGAACCTTGAGGATGTACGAAGAATCTTTTCCTCGGCCGAAGCGGTAGGCAACTTTACGGTTTTCAATTTGAAGGGGAATCGCTACCGTCTCATCGTTGGACTAGATTACGAAAGACAAATGATTTTCTATAAATATCTACTCACTCACGCTGAATACGATAAGGATAAGTGGAAAAATGACCCTTACTTTTGAAGCCAAAACCTACAGTCAACTGTTAGCGGAGGTGGCTCCAACCTCGATCGAATCTGAGGCTGAGTATGAGCGACTTTTAGGGATTGTTGAGGCATTACATTTCAATGCGAGCTTAAATTCTGATCAGCTTAAACTCTATAAGCTCTTAGTAACACTGATCGAAGCCTATGAAGAGGAGAATTATCCAATGAGTGATGTTTCACCAAAAGCAATGCTGGAGTTCTTGATGGACTCTAAGCAGCTTAAGCCAGCAGATTTAATAGGTGTGATGGGTTCTGAAGAGATGGTTGAACGGGTTTTGAGGGGCGATCGCACTCTCGATATTGCACAAGCTCAGGCATTGGGGAATTATTTCCAGATTATGCCGAGTGTATTTCTTTGATTCACATTGATTTTCAGGAAGCGATCGCTGATCGTGTAGGGTGCGTTAGCAGGCAAAAAAGTAGATCAAAGATGGTTTAATCTTGCTTCCTGCGTAACGCACCAAACCTATTAGTCACACTCCAAATCACCCACAACAATTTCACTATTTTTACCCCAACTCTGGAAGAAGAGAAGATAATGAAAGTTGAATTTGAAAGACTTAAAGAAGCAGGCTTAATAGTTAAAGAAAACAAGGGCAGGAAGATCAAAAAGCTCAAGATTTTCAAGCCAGCTTCAATACCTGGTAACTCGAGGCAGGAACGTGGATTTCCGATTTCATATGAATCACAAAGAATTTTGTGTAGTGCTCCAAAATCTATGATCTTTCAACAGGGAGATTCTTGGTTCTTTACAGTTTGGTTATGGGCTCCTGGCCCTGGGCCGGGAGACTTTAATGATAAGTATTCTTCTGTATCCGAAGTAGTGGATGCTGTGCTTGATTATTATTTTGGTGACCCATCGAAAATGAATCCACCAGAATTGCTTGAGTACTACAGGGATACGAAGATAGACATTTGAGCAGGTAGCTCGATCGCGCCCCTCGTAAAAGTGCGATCGCTGATCGTATAGTGCCGTGACACGCCTTAATTAGTGTATTAGAATACCGAGGTTTAAAACTCCATGATTCGTTTCGTCCCTCAACCATAACCTACTTCTATCCCACCTTTTTAGCTGTGTCACGGCACTACTGCCATCACTGCTGATAAACTAGAATTGAGTCGTAGGGAAGCTATGAAGCATGGCGAAAGATTTATTCCACGATGTCGTGAAAGCAGTGCCACGGCAGTAGGGTGCGTTAGCAGGAAAAAAATCTATCAATAAATCGATAATCTCTGCTCCTGCGTAACGCACCAAACTCACCGAAAACCTCAAGCCAAAAAATAATTTTCTATATAAATACTCCGGTTGGTGCGTTACGGCAGAAACAATATTATTGGGTTTTTCCGTATATCACTGACCACCTAACACACCCTACAGGATCTGTTAGTTTCTTGGCTAGGTAAGGCTGAAAACATGAGCCATGATTCACAACAGAAAAGTCCTGTATGGTTGAATCATGGTGAAACTCAGCAAAATAAAAACGTATGAGCGCTGGTTTCGGGGGGTGCGCATTAGTGGCACGTTGAACTTAACGAATGTTTTGGGCTGGGTGTTCTCCTACTGCCACCAATACTCGTCGTAAATTCACCACACTCGGACGATTCAAACCTAACGCTACAATTGTAGCCCGACCACAAGGTGTTTCGCCCATCAAGGTTTGTAGATCATCACTCCAGGCAAAATGTACAGACCATTTTTGTTGGCGAGGATTAAACAAAGCAACGAGCTGTTGAGTCTGCGGATCAACCCCCTCAACTTTTGTATGTTTCCGGCCATTACAACCGAAACAAGCCCACGCCAAGTTTTCTAAATCGTCCGTGCCTCCCTGCTGACGCGGTACAACATGATCCACCGTGAAGCTATCAGGGCAGTAAGCTTCTGGGCATTGGCAATATTCACATAGCCCCTGTGCCCGTTGAGCCAGGGTCTGACGAATCTGAATAGGAATACGAGCAGATGACATCAGCTCAAAGATTGGATTGTGGTGTCAATTCCTGGTAAAGCACCTTAAACTCGACACCCCGCAACTGTGCCAACTCCATCACCGCCTCAACCCGCTCAGCGTTCCACAACTCCAACAAATCACTGTAAGTCAAAAACTCTTGATGCTCACGCTCTGTCAGCGTCTCCTCTGCCAACTTCCCTCGCAAAACTGCCCACCGCTCCTGCTGAGATGGTGGCAAACAGCGCTGCACAACAGCCAATAGCTCTGCTTCCCGTGCCACTCGTGCAGCCCGATTCGACAAACCTTGCAACAACTGAATCGCATCTTGGAGCGTCTCGCTAGGCAACTGCTCAACAAGCTGATGAATTTGCTGGCGTTGCTCAAGGGTTGGTGTCATGGGCTTTTGGGCAAAGTACGACTGTTCATTATTGTAGTTTCTGGCAGGCGATCGCGTGAGCAGGGCCAAGAAATCGTTATCCTGTTGGCAGGTGGAGTCATGGGGTAGGTGAAGAAATGGCGAAAGATTTATTTCATGATGTGGTTAAGAATGCTCTGATTGCAGAAGGCTGGGAAATCACCCACGATCCTTTGCCTGTAGATTATGGTGATGTGCAAATGCAGATTGACTTGGGGGCTGAACGGTTGCTAGCTGCCCAACGAGATTCCGAAAAAATCGCTGTCGAAGTCAAAAGCTTTACCAAGCCTTCGGCAATTTCTGAATTCCATACGGTTGTAGGTCAATATTTTAACTATCGCTACGCTCTACGTGCTCAAGAAGCTGACAGAAAACTCTATCTCGCAGTACCCAGCCACATTTATGATCAATTCTTTAGGCTTAAATTCGTTGAAGAAGTAATTCAAGATCAGCAAATATTGATTGTGATTTATAATACTAAAACTGGAGGCATAAAATGGATAAACTAAAACACTATCGACAGATTATCCAAGAAATTCTCGCTGAACATAGCAAAATCAAACCTGTCTATGGCGATATTACAATGAAACTCATGTTTGATGTTGAACGCGATCGCTATCAACTGCTTCGCACGGGTTGGCTTGATGAACGTCGAGTCTACGGCGCGTTAATCCATATTGATTTAGAAGACGAAAAGATTTGGATTCAATATGATGGCACAGAAGTTGGGGTTGCCAATGAACTTGTAGAGCAGGGTATTCCTAACACAGATATTGTCTTAGCCTATCATTCTCCTTTGATGCGTCAGTATGGTGATTTTGCAGTTAGCTAACACAACAGCGACGAAGTTTGTCAGCTAAAAATGACTCAAACCAACATTCAATCCTACTCGCTAGACTACTACCTCAACCTCAAATATCCGATGTCAATTTACCCAGAAGAAGATGGAGGCTATGTAGTTCTACTCCTCGACTTACCTGGCTGCATGGCCCAAGGCAAAACCCTTGAAGAAGCCTTAGCGAATATCGAAGAAGCCCAAGAATTGTGGATCGAGACGGTCTACGCTAGTGGTAAGCGGGAGATTTCGCTCCCTTCTCAATTAGAGCAAAAGATTTGAAGCGTCAGACACTGAATTGCGGCGTCAATTCCCGATAAAGCACCTTAAACTCCACACCCCGCAACTGTGCCAACTCCATCACCACCTCAACCCGTTCAGCATTCCACAGCTCTAACAAATCGCTGTAAGTCAAAAACTCTTGATGCTCACGCTCTGTCAGCGTCTCCTCTGCCAACTTTCCTCGCAAAATTGCCCACCGCTCCTGCTGCGATGGCGGCAAACAACGCTGCACAACAGCCAATAGCTCTGCTGCGTTGAAAACAAAATTCACTCTGTTCGGGATGTTATCCAATAAAAAGATGCCGCTCGGATTCGGACTGCTCCGCTGATTCAGATTTGGGCGATTGCTCGGAATCTCGCTCTCAATCTCTATCGTGACCACGGTTTCACCCAAATATCTCAAGCTCAACGTTTCGCTGGCGCTACTTTTAAGACCCTTATGTCTCTTTGTAGAATGAAATATCCCTGATAGGTAAGGTAATCATAAAGGTTGTGCCTTGACCTAGCTCTGAAGTGCAGGCGATCGCACCGCCATGCTTTTCAGTGATAATTTGCTGAGCGATTGCCATTCCCAATCCTGTTCCTTTCCCGACTCCCTTAGTGGTAAACCCTTGCTCAAAAATCCGCTCAACAGTTTCCGGTTTCATGCCACAGCCATTGTCTTGAATTTTGATTTGTACTTGCTCATCTATTACTGAGGTTTGAATCGTAATCGTATTGGGATTCGATTCAATTTCCTGATAAGTCTTTCCTTGATTGAACTCATCAAAGGCATCAACCGCATTGGCAAGAATATTCATAAATACTTGATTCAACTGTCCAGGTAAACATTGCACCTCTGGCAGTTCACCATAGTTTTTCAGCACTTCAACTTTGGGACGCTGTTCATTGGCTTTGGTGCGGTGCTTCAGGATCAGCAACGTGCTCTCAATGCCATCATGGATATTAAATGCAGTTTTGTGGTCTTGATCTTTGCGAGAGAAGGTTCGTAAACTATCGCTAATATTGCGAATGCGATCGACACCTGCATTCATCGAGCCAATCAGCTTAGGTAAGTCTTCTCGCACAAATTCTAAATCAATCGATTCAATCTCATCTTCAATGTCTGCATCAGGGTCAGGCATTTTTTCTTGATACAGATCAATCAGTCCGAGTAAGTCTTGCACATAGTCCTGAGCAGGTTGGATATTGCCTTTCAAGAAGCCAACTGGATTATTAATTTCATGGGCAACCCCTGCAACGAGATTACCCAATGCTGACATCTTCTCGCTCTGCACCAGTTGAATTTGAGCTTGCTGAAGCTCTATCAAAGCTTGCTCTGCTTTAGCTTGGGACTGTTGGGCTTGGCTGTAGAGCTGTGCATTTTGCAAGGCAACAGCAGCTTGAGCACAGAGAAATTCAATAATCGTTTGGCGGTTACGAGTAAACACACCTTTAGTGGTGGGGTGTTCGAGATAAGCAATGGCGACGAGTTTACCTTGGTTGATCAGGGGCACGCAAAACACACTTTGGGGCTGATGTTTGAGCAGGTAGCCTTCGAGAATTCCGGTAATCTCAGTTTTTGCTTCGCTAATCAGAACAGGCTCTTGGGCATTTTTGACATATTGAATCAGTCGGACTGGAAGGCTTTCGGCGGTGAGAGGTTGGGCTGAGGTTTGCGTGTTCACGTTGCCTTCGCCAACCTGTTCAGCAGTGGCTTGGAGTTGCCATTGTTGCCCGCTCGGTACGAGCAGGGCCATTTTTTGTGCACCTGCGTTGGTCAGGATGATATGGGTAATGTCTCCCAGGAGTTGCTTTAGGTTGATCGTGCTAGAGAGTTTCTGAGCAGCTTGCAAGATCGCGGCAAAGTCGAGAGCTTCTGAAATATTGGTGCTGCTCTGGGTTTGGCTTTGGAGGGTAGCAGTTAATGTTTTGGTTAAGGTGTCAAGACTATCGATCGCGTTAAATTCAACCCGTTGCTTTTGGAGGATTGGAGTGAGGAGTTCAGGATGGTTGGCTTCAAGGTGCTCGATTTTGGCTTTGGCTCCCCAGTGGGCATAGCAATAATAGGCTTCTTGCATATATACCGCTGCTATCTTCACCTTGCCCCAGTCTAGGTAGAATTTGGCGGCGAGTTCGTTGGCAAGGGCTTCTTCTTGGATGTATTTATTTTCTTTGGCTCCGGCAATGGCGCGATCGTAGTAATCTGCGGCTGCGTGGATTTTTCCCAATACACGATCGCGTTCGGCACTCAGCAGATTCAGCTTATGTTGAAAATTCTGGGGAGAATGTTTTGCCCATTTTTTTATTTCTGCCAAACCGCGATCGATTTGTAATAATAACTGCTCTTGCCGTTCGGAAGATTGAAGGTCGTAAGCCAAGAGTCTTGCCAATGTTCCAAAAAATCGAGATTCTGGCATCATCAACATCCCCGTTACAGCACTTAAATAGCGCTCCGACTCATCGACATATTCTAGGATAGTATCGAGATCGAAAAACAAACAACACAGTACAACTTTATGCAAAAAAATGTATTGAATTCCCGTAAAGTCTTTGTTGTTCATACAGTCTTCCAATGCGACTTTTTCATCGAACGCTAATCCTTTAAGAGTGGTTGGCGTTCCCAACGACTCTCCTAACAAATTGAGGGTAGCTTGATAGACGAGCTTCGTACAATTTAGAGACATCTCTTGTTTGATACGGGATAATAGCAAACAATAATTTTTTACCCTTGGCAACAGATCCGTCAGATTTAAACCGCTAAAGTATGAATATTGGGACCAAACATAAGCAGAATACCCTGCAAATTCGAGATCGCCCTGCTCTAAGCCGCCTTGACAGGCAGCTTGTAAGATGGGTAATGATTCTCGCACGGCAACTTGACCATGCATGCTAAAGGCAGCAGCTTGATTAAATGTTCTCGCTTTAATTTCTTTCGCATTGAGTTTTTCGACTAAATGAATGGCAAGTTGACCGAATTGATAGGAGGAATCGGGATCGCCTGAGAGAGTGTTAAGAATGGCTGAATAATTAGCGTACCCAAAAGCTGAATGTTCGCAGTTTCCATGCAGAATTGAAAGTTGCACTTGCCGACAGGCAATAAAGGGTAAAATCTCTGGTTTGCAAAAAAAAGAAGGCGCAAAGAGACTAGACAAAATTGTCACGGTAGCAATTTTTTCGGCATCGATCGCAGTTGGTAAATTGAGCAACTCGGAAATATCTCGATCGCGCCAGAGTGCTTTGGTTTTTTGGAGTTCGTTTTGGGTATCTTCTGGCGTGGGGGCATCGGGTAGGGTAATATCCAATAATTCCAGGGCAGTTAAGGCAATCTCGATAGCAAGTGCGGGTTGGGAGCGTGCTTGGCGAGATTGGATTTGCACGTCGTAGGTTTTGACTTTATCCAAGATCGTTTTTCCTTGCTGTAAAACGATTTTCGACCATCGTTCCATTTGTGCATAGTCTCCACAGACAAAGGCGCTTTTAGCAGCTCCTTCATGAAGTTGCAAGGCGAGATCGTACTCAGTTTGCCAGCAATTTTCCTCGATCGCACTCAAACCAATTTGAAAGTATTGCAATGCTGAATCATAGGCAGCAGAATCACTGGCTTTGCACCCCGCAAGTCGATTGAGACGTGCTAACTGCATCTTTTCACCATCATCGGCGAGTAACTCAATGGCGATATTCCAATGATTGACAATCGCAAAAATATTGGCTTCTAGGTTAGGTGTATTGTTCAATAACAACCGACCGATGGTTAAATGCGTAATTTTTCGGTCTTCTTCTGTAATCAGATGATAGGCAGCCTGTTGAACGCGATCGTGTAGAAAGCGATACTTTACTGTAATTCCCTCGATCTTCTCTTCGTCTTGTTCTTTTCCTTGGAAAAACTTGTAGGCTTCGCTCTGAGGTAAAACCCACCCTTCCCGCAGAGCACCCCACAGTTTAGCGGCAACTTCTTCTGAAGGCATCTCGCAGATAATGGCTAAAGTTTCTAAGTCGAATCGATCGCCGATACAAGCGGCTAATTTCAAGACGTTTTGGGTCTCTTCGGGGAACTTATGTAACCGCCCAACCATAAACACCACTACATCATCCGTGAGGGCCGCATCTTGTACCTGGACTAAATCACATTGCCAATAGCCCAAATCTCGCTCAAACGTGATCAGTTCATCTCCATAGAGACCCTTCAAGAACTGGGTCGTAAAAAAGGGATTCCCTTGAGTCTTGCGATAGACCAACTCAGTCAGGGGTTGAGCAACTGCAACCGGGCAACTCAGAGTCTCGGCAACCAACTGGTTGATATGATTCTCAGATAAAGGTTCAAGGGTAATTGTCGAAATCTCTGCATTCTGCTTTTCTAAATCTGCAAGCGTCAGCATCAGCGGATGGGCAGGAAACACTTCATTATCCCGATAAGCTCCCAAGAGCAATAAATATCCTGACTCACTTTTTCCCATCAAGACCTTCATCAAATTCAGCGAAGCTGAATCTGCCCATTGCAGGTCATCGACAAATATTGTTAAGGGATGCTCCGGTGTGGTGAAGACAGTAATGAACTTCTGAAACAGTAAATTAAACCGATTCTGGGCTGCTGTTCCGGAAAGCTCGGGTGCAGGGTTTTGCTTGTCAATGATCCTTTCTAACTCAGGAATCACTTCGATGAGAACTTGTCCATTCTCTCCGACAGCATCAAGAATTTTTGCTTTCCAATTGGCGAGATCTTCATCCGACTCACTCAACAACTGCCCCATCAACTCTCGAAAGGCTTGCACAAAAGCAGAGAAGGGAATATTACGGTTGAACTGGTCAAATTTACCTTTAATGAAGTAGCCCTTCTGACGCACGATAGGTTTGTGAACTTCGTTGACCACAGCCGTTTTACCAATCCCGGAAAAACCTGCTACGAGCAGCATTTCACTATTGCCATTGGCAACGCGGTCAAAGGCATCTAAGAGTGTTTGAACTTCGGCTTCCCGACCGTAGAGTTTTTCGGGAATGAGAAAGCGATCGCACACATCCCGCTCACCCAACTCAAAATTAGCAATTTCTCCTGTTTTTTCCAATGATCGCAAGCATTGCTCCAAATCATGTTTCAACCCCAACGCACTCTGATAACGGTCTTCGGCATTCTTAGCCATCAACTTCATGATGATGGCAGACAAGGGAGCGGGATAAGGCTGACCCTGAGCATCGAGTAAATCAACTGGCGCAATAGGGAGCTGGGCAATATGACAATGCACCAACTCTAAAGGATCACTCAAGCTAAACGGTAGCATCCCAGTTAACAACTCATACAGGGTCACTCCAAGAGAGTAAAAGTCTGTACGATAGTCAATCCCTCGATTCATCCGTCCTGTTTGCTCAGGAGAAATATAGGACAGGGTTCCTTCTAACCCTTTGGGGTTCACCAGTTGCCGCTGCTCCTTCGGTAATAGAGACGCAATGCTGAAGTCGATGAGCTGAATCTGTTTAGATTGGGGATGGATGAGAATGTTGGCAGGTTTGATATCTTTGTGGATGATTTGCTGTCCAGCAAGAATATGGAGAGCTTCGGCTAGTTGAATGGCAATCTTCAGTAATTCCCCAAGGTTCTGTTCGGAGTCCCGCCAATAAGTATCAAGGGAAATTGCACCTTCATCCGGCATCACGAGGGCATAGCCGTTGCCGTAACGTTTGAGGGCTAGGGGTTGGACAATCTGGGTCTTCTCCAGATTGCAGGTGATGATGTATTGGTTACGAAACTGAACCAACTCATTGAAGCTGGGATGAGGGTTCCGGAGGACTTTGATGATGACAGGTTGGTCATCGCTAAGGCGTGTGGCCCGATAGACCAGTGTTCGGGTTCCGGTGTAAAGCAGCTCAGTTTCTTGATAGTCCGTTAAATTCAGCATTCCGTGATCACTCAATCATTAACCCAAGCTGAGACAACGCTTAAACTCCTCTTTAAATTATGGCAATGGGTTGGCAAAATGCCTATGGAGTCTCTGTAAAGATTTCTACGTATATTTACGGAGGCTATCACGCATCAGCTAACGGTAAGGTAATCGTGAAAGTTGTGCCTTTGCCCAATTCTGAGGTACAGGTGATTGTGCCGCCATGCTTTTCGGTAATGATTTGTTGGGCGATCGCCCACCCCAAGCCCTTACCTTCGCCAACATCCTTTATTGTGCAAAACGGTGTAAAAATCTGATCTTGAATTGATGCCGCAATCCCCAAACCGTTATTTGATACAATGACTATCGTTTTTCATTGAGGAAAGCAGTCTGCTGAGGTCTCCTTGGATAAAGTCACAGGCGATGTCTTGGCGTTTGTCTGCAATTATCTCAATACTAATATTATGTCTCTTTTCAGAATGAAATAACCCTGCCTTACCCATACTGAATTAGCGAGGAAACAAGCGTCGAACCAGTTGGCGTTGTAGCCAAGGGGCAATCCATCTCAGCCCTTGCTGTACAAGCAGCTTTAGCAGCCAAGACACGCCAACGGTCAAGGCCAGCTCAATCAGTTTCTGGCGAGGATCGGCTTGGAGAAATTGCTGCCATTGACTGAGCCAATAGCCCCCCACCATCACTGCGGTGCTCCCCCAAGAGAGGCGATCGAGGAATTGTTGAACTTCTAATTGCAAGCGTCGAAATAATTGCTGAATCAGCCAATAGTGAGCAGCCGTCAAATCTTGGGCTAACCGTTCATCTTGAAGACATTCCTCCGCAATTTTGTGGATAATATCGCCATCAAGGGAAAGAAAAGTTTTGAGTAAGGGACGCTCATGCTCACCAAACTGATAGAACGTTAAAAACGTAACGCCTGTTTGTAAGTGGCCTTGAGGATCAAACAAAACATATTGACGAAAACTATTTAAAAAATTGCGGGTGATATGCAGTTTTTGTTGACGGGCTTGAGCCAAATGCACCCGGCTGAGGCTGGCACTGTCGAGATGGAACGAAATACCATGACACAGCGTTTGCTGTGGCGAAACCCGTTCTTTAATCACACGAATGGCACGATCGAGCCTGAGGGGATGAGGGGTGATTTGGCGATCGCGCCGTGTTGGCAAAGTCTGCACGGGATTCACTGGCTCCTCAGCTCAACGGCGCTTCCGGCCACCGGCAAGGGCATTACCCACCTGGCTAAAGGCTTTTTGGGCCAAGTCCAGAATAAAGCCGAGCAACTCTCGCCATTGTTCTTCTCCGGCTGTCACACTGTTTCTATGAATATCCAAAATCAAATCCCGCTGGGGGTGCTCTAGAATTTCTTGGCTATAACGATTAATCACATCCCCATCGAGCTGAATGACCGTTTGCGCGTAAATAATGTCCGTGGCGATCGCCTGAGAATGTTCGGCCTCTGACATGCCAGGATGTAAATGTTGCATACGAAGTAAGGCGCGATTACGGTTATCCAAACCGGCCTTCAGCTCGTTCATTTTACGGAGAATCCGGGAAAAGCGGGAATTATTGAGGAGTTGTTGAACTTTGTGCAATTCATCTGCATTATCCACCGCCAAGGGATTAGGGAGTTGAGTGTTAGTGCTATCAATAGGAGCCTTCGCATCTCGTAAAATTTGTAGCCGCTCTTGCTGAGAGACGCCTCGGCTTTGGGTGGTGGGATCAAATAACTCTGAGTTGGGGTCGCAAATCAAGAGAACATAATCAAGCTCTAAATCCCGGCGCAGGTCAAGATAGCGATCGCGCAGCGATGCATGGATATGTTCAGCATCTTCCCAACTTTCATCAATTTGAAACAGTTCACGATATACATCCCAAGCCACAAACTTGTTGCCGGTGATGCGTTCCACCACCATCGTATTAACTTCCAGAGCGGTGATATCAATAAGCACCTCTCCCAGAGAACGGGTAAAGTCACCCAACATTCGCTCACCTGGGGAAGGCTGGCGAGCCGTACGGCTGCGCCGTCCATTGCTTGTCCGATTATTGGCATTGGCCACGTGACTGTCCTCACTCGTTAAAACATCAAACACATATCGCTCTTTAACTTGCCTGCCCACCTCGCCATCGTTTCTGGTGCAATGGCTTGCGGCATAATTTGCTTAGGGCTGAGGCGGTGGATAAAAATCCTCACCCAAAGTGTCTTTATCCCAATTCTCTGGACTCAGCACATCAGCATCATCACTATTGTTGTTGTCCGGCAATCGCTGAGATAAATCCTCAATCGGAGGCTCAGGGGTTTCGCCTGGAGGAATCGCTGCCCAATCCTCCTGAACCACTGAAGTATAGGGCTGGGGGTCATCAAGGGGCAATGCAAACGGATTATATAGCGTCTCTTCTGGGGACAGGGTTTCCGGTTCAAAACTCGATTCTTCGACGAACTCGACAAATTCTCCCCAGTCTTCCTCTTCTTCTGGAGCAGACAGGGGGCGTGGGGCAACCCCTTCCAGTCCACTAGAATCTGGTAGAACTGAACCGGGCTGCCCATCGCTAAACTGCCAATCAGCAGACTGCTGAGCTGGTGGTGATGACGGTGCTGCCGGAGAGCCTGTGGGTGAGGGCAGATTCAGATCCGCAAAGGGGTCAGTGGGGGCAGGCCAGGGATCGCCTTCAGTTTGGGCTGAAATGGATTCAGAGAGGGGCAGCTCAGAAGACAGATCGGTGGTAAGCCTGTCATTGCCCTCCATCGCGGTGGTTGTGACTTCTGGATCCGAGCGCACCGCTTCAGGCAAAGCTGAGTTTGCAGTGGTCAGGGATGGAGTGGGGCGATCGCTGTCATTAACATCAGCGAGCACTGCAAATAGCCTCTGCAAGCTCTGAATATTTTGGCGAATCATCCGTTGGCTCTGGGCGACCTGGGCCAGATGAAACTGGCGCAAGGGTTGATAGTCTGTCTTGGTAATAAACCGTTCACCAATTTCATTCTCAATATCGCCTTCAACTAAATCGATCCGGGTTTGCAAGCGATGGCCAGCAGTTGCAGTGGTAATATCTGTTTCTTGTGCCACCCAAGTGGTGACCTTTAATTCCACCACTTGGCCCATCGCCAAGAGAAAAGCGTCTTGTAGGCGTCCAGCTCGTAGGCTGTCTCGAAAAGTTTCACTGGGTGGCATTGCACAATTATTGAGCGGTTGAAGCGCTACAGACGACTTGAGGTTGGCTTAGGGCAGGGGGGACTGTTGCGAGGGCAATACGGGCGTGGTGCGCGTATTGGCGTTTTTGGGAAGGCGATCGAGGGTACGAGCGAGCAACACAAACATTTGCTGAAGACTTTCGAGGTTGTTTTTAATAATGTCTTGGCCTTCCTGTACCTGCTGGAGATGGAAGTCACGAAGTTCACTATAGGGGCCGCTGCTCACAAATTGAGACCCGATTTCGTTGTCGATATCACCGTCAACCAGGTTGATCCGGGTTTTCATGCGGTAGCCTGGTGCTGGCTGGCTGATACCACCGATCGCGGGGGTCGTGCCATCGCCAGTCGAAACCCAGGTGGTAATTTCGAGTTCGATCGCCTCACCCAAGGCCAGGGTCAAGGCATCAACAATCTTGCCCTCCTTAAGGTGTTTCCGAAACTCATCACTAACTGCCATAAGGACTTGCCCCCAATGCATCACTCGCTTAATTTCGCTTGCACTATAGCATGGGTTTCTAGGCGAGGAACGGAATTCGCTACAGGGCTTAACATCTTTAAAATCGAGGATTCGCTACCGATTGCCACTGTGATGATCTGCGGTGACGCTACCGAAATGACATCACGTGTCTACGTGTTTTAGTCAGTTGCAGAATCATAGGGAAGATTCCTGTTATTCGAGCACGTCAAGCTTGCCTTTTGTAACAGAGAACACATAATTATGTTTTTGCATGTTATCGATGCCAGAAAGACATATGGTATTTCACTTCGGTAGCAATAAATACGAAACCCCATGATCAAACCCCCTATATATAGTCAAGATCGTAGTAGAGCTGTCAGAAACAATGCTCTGCCGTCTTATCATTATTTTGGAGACGACATGATCAGAAAGCCTGAGCTGTTGAATTGATTCAATTTCAGCATATTTATCTCTAAAACTTTTACTGCTTTATTTCCTGCAAGCACACCGGAGGAACCCTCTTAAAGATGTCCTTAAATGTTGAACTTCTAGAGCAAAGCTTTGAAAAAGTGAAGCCAAATGCTGATGCATTTGTCTCCAGCTTTTATGACAACTTGCTGACTGCCAATCCTGAAGCAGCGCCTTTGTTTTCAAGCACGGATATGGCAGCTCAGAAGAAGAAACTCTTGGCATCGTTGGTGTTAGTGGTTGAAAACCTACGGAAGCCGGATGTGCTCTCCGATGCGCTGAAGGGTCTAGGGGCACGCCACGTCAAATATGGGGCCTTACCCGAGCATTATCCGCTGGTGGGTGCGGCAATTCTGCAAACCTTTGAGCAATATCTGAAGGAAGATTGGACAGCCGAGGTGAAACAGGCTTGGGTGGATGCCTATGGTGCAATTACGGAACTGATGCTCTCGGGTGCAGACTATTCTCAAGCAGACGTTGCCCTTGACCCGCCCAAAACATCCTTAAATGTTGAACTTCTAGAACAAAGCTTTGAAAAAGTGAAGCCAAATGCTGATGCATTTGTCTCCAGCTTTTATGACAACTTACTGACTGCCAATCCTGAAGCAGCGCCTTTGTTTTCAAGCACAGATATGGCAGCTCAAAAGAAGAAACTTTTGGCATCATTGGTGTTAGTGGTTGAGAACTTACGGAAGCCGGATGTGCTCTCCGATGCGCTGAAGGGTCTAGGGGCACGCCATGTCAAGTATGGGGCCTTACCCGAGCATTATCCGCTGGTGGGTGCGGCAATTCTGCAAACCTTTGAGCAATATCTTAAAGAAGATTGGACAGCCGAGGTGAAACAGGCTTGGGTGGATGCCTATGGTGCAATTACGGAACTGATGCTCTCGGGTGCAGACTATTCCCAAGCAGACGTTGCCCTTAACCCTCCCCAGCCAGCTCCTGTACCCGTACCCAAAGCGCCTAACCCTCAGGTGAACTGGCCTCTGATGATCGGTTTATTTGTGGGCTTAGGAGCAGTGACGGTGATCCTGCTGATGGTTGCCTAAGGTACTGCATCTAGCTAACTCATTGACAACAGACTTTGAGAGATAAGTGACAGCGCCCTGCTCTAACCGAAGGGATCGCTCAGCATGCCGAGAAAAGGCATGGGCGTTCAATTGATAACCACTCCTGAGTTCCACTCAACTGTTCCGCTCCAATAATTAATGGCAAAGACAAACCCACGCAGATTTGAGTTGAAGGCGTTTTTCAATATGAAAACCGCTTTGATTGTGCTCATTCTGCTGCTGATCACTTGGTTTGGGGCGGCTTTTGTCATGGATCAAAAGCAGATATTTGTACCGGGGGAAACTTCTAAAGGGCATCACCTATTTGAAGCATCATGCAAATCTTGTCACGAAGGGTTTAAGCCCGTGAGCAACGACAACTGCAATCGTTGCCATGAAGCGGAACTAGCTGAGGACAAGCACGGCGTTAAGAAGTTCCGCGATCCCCGTTGGGGAGAATATCTTGAGGAAGTGGATGTGCTCACCTGCACTGCCTGCCATAACGAACATGTCCATATGTTTGGGCGGGGGGTTCATCTTCATCCCGATCTTTGTATGGGGTGTCATGAAGGCATCATCAATGGCGACTTGGCAAGCCATGACGGTTTCACTCGGGATGGCTGTTGGACAGCAGGTTGCCATAACTTCCATGACCACCGTGCCAGCTCAACTGCATTCTTAGCAGCGGGTTTGGATCAACCCTTTATGCTACCCCAGCCCGAATTGCCTGAGCTGGCGATCGCCCCCAGCCAAGACCGCGTACCGAAGGCGGACTTGGCCGAGGAATTTCTCGGAGGTGGTGCATGAAGCGGGTTCTCCTTAGCGTGTTGCTTTGTGGTTTGTTCTGGTTGCACAGTTCAGCGACGGCCACAGCCGTGACCCAAGCACGTTTGGATGAGGTAACCGAACAATGGCAGAGCAGCCTCCATGCTGTATCTGAAATCAACTGCTCCAGTTGTCACCAAGATGCAGAGAGTGAGGCGTTTATCGCTCAACCCACCTATGAGAGTTGCCAGCAATGTCACGAGCCCGAAACTGAAACGTTTTTGCTGGGTAAGCATGGTATTCGCCTCCAGGAGGGCCTCTCTCCTTTAACACCAGCCATAGCACGGATTCCCATGCACAAAGCTGCACGAGATCTGGTGATGAACTGCAACACTTGCCACGATGTCCATACCGTTAATACTTACACAGCTGCGGTTGACGCTTGCACCACTTGCCACAACGACGCTCATACCCAGAATTACCCCAACTCTCCCCATGCCAAGCTCTTTGCCAATGCGGGTGAATTGCCCCGGCCAGATGCTGAATCTGTAACCTGTGCAACTTGCCATCTACCCCGCCAAACCTTGGGGGAAACCGACACGGTCTTTGTTAATCACAACAATACCTATACGTTGCTCCCCCGCGATCGCATGGTCAAAGATGTTTGTTTAAATTGTCACGGCTTAGAACATGCCTACAACAGCATCTTTGACGATGAATTGGTCGAAGCCAACTTCGATCAGCCCCCTAACCAAAAGCTAGAAACATTTGATTTAATCCGAGCGTTTGAAAAACGACGCTTGGGAAGTTGAGTCAGCCTGTTGAACTAACTTTTGGGTTGCATTGCTTACCACCAGAGGAGAACCTGAAATCATGTTAAAAACCCTACGTTATTGGCTACAGCGAATTCGTTTACGTGTCTTCGCTCTGTACGCTTTAGTGCTCGCCCTGTTTATTACAGCCGTTGCTTGTAGTGGCAGCGCACCCGAAGCGGAAGCGGATGCCGAAGCCCAAGTTGGCATTAGTCCAGAGTTGGTTACGGACTATATTCACGTTGCCTTAGCTGCCGATCGCACCGCTTACACCAAGCACGTTGTTAACCGTTCTAAAACCCTAGAAGGCAAAGACAACGAAAAAGGTGTGCTTGGCATTGAAGCAACCGAGGGTTGGCAAGACACTGATGGCATTCCACTTCCTGCACAGATGTTCCGTCTTGGTTATGAGATTGGTAACGAGTTGAGTGAAGGCGCATTCACTTATGGTCTTATTTCCCCTTGGTACATCAACGACAATCATGCTCCCAAAAGCGATTTTGAGCAAGAAGCCATGGATGCCATGATTGAATCCGGTGAACCCTTCAAAGGGTATCAAGAAGTCGGTGGCCAGAAATATTTCTCAGCGCTCTACCCCGATAAAGCCGTTGCAGAAGCTTGTGTAACTTGTCACAACACCCACCCGGTTCACCTCGAACGCTATCCCGACAAAGAGTTTGAAATGGGTGAAGTAATGGGTGGCGTTATTATCAATATTCCCATCGAGGAATCCTAAACAGTTTTGGCTCACCTAATCTGAAGAGGAGGCAACGTTGCTTCCTCTTTTCTGTATCGCATGATCCCATGAAGCCCAGATTTTCGACCTTAATTTTCCTAACCTTTCTTACTGCTCTGCTGCTGTTGCCCTTTGTCTTCAGCCCCCAATACATTGCACAGTTGCGGCAGAACCATTTTGAGCTGCATCTTATTTTCCAGAGTGAGATCTATAAGCAAATTACGGGCTACAGTGCCTTGTTTTTTGTGGTGCTTGAAATGATCTTTACTGCCCGCAAACGTGGTCGGGGTTGGTGGCTGAAAATCAAAGTCCCTGGTTCGATGAACTTTTGGCGATCGCTACATATTTTTCTGGGGGTGGCGCTGCTGGGTGTCACCTTAATTCACACGGTTGGAGTACAGGGTTTGAACTATAATGCCGTGTTTTTATGGGTTTTCTTTGGGGTGACGCTCTCGGCGTTGGTCGGGGTTGTGGCTGAAACGGGCATTTTGGAATCACCGCGACGCTACTTTGGTTGGCTGCCGGCCGATGGCAGTGGTCAGGGCATCCCGGCACTCTATAAAGGCCCGCTGATCCGAAATTTGCGATCGCTATGGCTGGCAACCCATATTATTCTGGTTTGTATCTTCTTTGTGATGCTTGTGGGTCACATCTTCCTTGCTTACTATTTCCGCTAAATGATGTTGCAATTGCAAAAATGGGGCTGTGCGATTGGCCTAATACTGAGTTGTTGGCTGTTGACCCTGCAAACGGCTCAGGCGAGTTCTTTGGCCGGACTAGCAACACTGCGATCGCTTGCCCGGGAAGCGATTCCTTATACTGAAGCCCTAGCTAACGGAAAACCCACTGTAATTGAGTTCTACGCAGACTGGTGTACAACTTGCCAAGGTTTGGCGAAAACCATGCAGGCCATCGAGCAGGACTATGGCGATCGTGTTAACTTCGTTATGCTCAACATTGATGAACCCCAATGGGCGCCTCAAATCGCAGCCAATCAGGTCACAGGTGTCCCGCAACTCACCTTCCTCGATCGCCAGCATCAGGTTCAGCGTCAGGTTGTTGGTGCTGTGCCCCAAGCGATTTTGGCGCAGATGATGGTACAGCTTGAAGACAGTTAACAGTCATCAGTTATCAGCGAAGGTATCCACCAAGGATAGACGCAAGGGCAGCAGAAACTTTTCCCTTTGGGTTACTCCTCCTGGTCGGAGATGTTGAGCGAGAAATCCCCTCTTGGGAGGGGTGGTCAAGCGCAGCGACGACCGGGGTGGGTTCAGGGTGTTGGCCACCAAGACAGCAAATTTAGTAATTATAATCACTGCGGTACATTTGTTGCGCCTTGCTCCCGCAACCATTCTTTTTGTACCTCGGTTAAACCCTCCGCATCGGTAAACACCGCTCCTTTGACCCGTGCAGTGGAGAAGTCTGTCCCTTGCCAAGCAGTATTCTCAAAATTGGCATTCTCCAAGTTTGCTTGGTCGAAATTAACCTCAATCAGTCGCGCACCATCAAAATCCGCTTCATACAGGGAGGCTTGGGTAAAATTAACCTGGGTCAGAATGCTGTTGCTCAAGTTTGCACTCAAGAGTTCAGCATGGGCAAAATCAATGTCTTGCAGGCGGGTGTAACTCAAGTTCGTTTCAATCAGTTGGGCTTGATTAAACTGTGCGCCGCGCAAACTCGCATCTTGGAAATTTGCCTTATCGAGCGTTGCTTGTTGCCATTGGGTTTGCTCCAGTTGGGCCTGGATAAACTGGGTACGGCGAAAGGAACCGGATGAGAAATTTGCTTCGGTGAACTTAGCCGCGCCAAAATGGGCGCGATCGCCCACAGCTTGGGCAAAATTAGCATGGGGAGCATGACTCTCCCGAAAATCTGCCTGGGAAAAATCTGCGCCTTGGGCATCAAGATAATTCAAGCTAGCGCCATACAGCTTGATTTTAGTTGCCTTGGCTTGGCTAAAGTTAGCTCCATTACAGATTGCACTATTGAGTTCTGCCCCCGTGAAATTGACTCCAGTCACGACCGCGTCACTAAAGTTCGCAAAATGCAGGATCGCGCCTGTAAAGTTCGTCGCCTGGCAAGTGGCATGGGCAAACTTCCCCCCCCGTAAATAAGCTTTGGTAAAATCACCACCTGCTAGGACTTGACCTGTTAGATTGAGTTGGCTAAGTTCAGCTTTATGGAGTGGTTTATGTTGTGCAATACAATCGAGGACTTCTTCCGGAGTAAGTAATGCCATAGGGATTCAACAATCAGCAAAAGGACAACGTAGACTGACTTAACGCTCAGTCCGTAAAGCACGCCAAGCAACAATCAACCAAGATTATGCCCATTAATAGCAAACAAGATACCTACGCTATGGATATCGCAGATGATAGGCCGTAGCGCAAGCGTCTCGCCTGCCTGAGCTGGATTTGTGAGGAGTACTTTAAACGGTTCTCTAACTATCCTAAGGGAAGAATCCCAAATATTCAGTGCAAGGTAATAAGTTGCATTACTGCGGCACATTTAACGCACCCTGAGCCCGCAACGTCTCTTTTTGGGCTGAGGTTAGTCCTTGGGCGTTGGCAAAGATCGCCCCTTGGACTTGCACCCCAGCAAAATCCACTTCTTCCCAAACAGTGTTCTCTAGATTAGCCTGTCGCAGATTCGCTCCCATAAGCTGAACCCGCGTAAAGTAAGCCCCTTCAAAGTTGGCGCTAAACAGGCAACTGTGACTCAAGTTGGTATCGAGTAAAATTGCTTGGGCAAAATTCGCTTCAATGGCTTCGACATTGACCAGTTGCACCAAGCTAAGATTCGTTGCCCGGAAGTTGGCTGCAATCAAATCAGCATTGTGGAAATCTGCTCCGGTTAAGTCCGCACGGCAGAAATTGGCCCATTCTAAATTGCTCTCATGCCATTGGGTATCGGTTAAGATTGCGCTCTCTAGATTTGCCTTACGCAAATTAGCCCGGGTGAATTGACTCTGATTGAGGACTGACGCGCCAAGCTGTGCTTTAAGCAGTTGGGCTGCGGTGAAATCCGCCGCTTGGCCCTGAGCTTGGCGCAGATCTGCTTGGGTAAAGTCGGCATCACGGCACATCGCTCCGTCCAAGACCGCACCATAGAAAACGGCACGCTTGGCTTGAACCGACTCCAAGCAAGCGCGGGTGAGATTGGCTAAATTCAATTTGGTGGCGGTGAGGTTAGCCCCCATGAGATCGGCCGTAGCCAGCACCGCTTTATTCAGGGTGGCTTTGCGAAAATTACTGTCCCGGCAAGATGCACCTGCGAGATTCGCCGATCGCAGATAGGCTTCAGAGAACCGGGCGCGATCGAGGCAACTATTTTGCAGATCAATACAACTTAATTCAGCTTTGTGGAAAGACTGGTGTTGCTCAAGCTGATGGTGGACATCTTGGGGTGTCAGTAAAGTCATAGAAGAAATGCAAAATCAATCATGTGCCTCTCTCTATCCTACAAATTTGGTAGTAAAAGTTACAAACAAACAGAAAATCTTAAACAAGCCTTGATAGGGGAAGGCTTTCCCTGCCCAGTACTTGACTCAGAGGCAACTCCAGAATCATTCAATACAACATTGGCTAGGGGCTGTCGTCAGTTGCTCCATGAGACTTCTGGTGTTAACTGACGACACGCCCTAGGTCAGGAGACCTGAACCCTACACCAGAGCTATCTCTATCTATCTTGCTTGAGCGCCTTGGGTCTCTGCCTCATATAGCTCCATCAGCTCCGGAACCGTAACAAAGGTATACCCCTGCTCCAGAAGCACATCGATAATCTGCGGTAGGGCAATCACTGTAGCAGTGCGATCGCCACCGCCATCGTGCAAGAGGATAATTCCCCCTGGCCCCGCCTGCTGCAAAACATTGCGGACGATTGTCGCGGCAGGAGCATTGAAATCTTTAGAATCTGCTGACCACATCACCACTGTCTGACCCTGTTGCATTGCATAGTTAGCCATGCCGTTTTCCAAGAATCCTCCGGGTGGACGGAAAAACTTGCTCTTGACCCCTGCTGCTTTCTCAATCCAAGTTGAAGTGTGCTCAATTTCAGCAGCTGCCCTGTCAGGAGAAAGCTGACGATAGGGATGACTCCAGCTATGGTTCGCAAGGGCATGACCTTTGTTATGCATCTGTAGCACCCGCTCTGGATGTTGCTGCACATGACGTCCCAGCAAAAAGAAAGTGGCTTTAATGTTGTACTTGTCAAGGATATAGAGAACTTTGTTACTGAACTCTACAGAAGGGCCATCATCAAACGTCAGGGCGATAACTTTTTTGTTACTGGGCAGGGGAATTTGTTCAATGGTTTTGCCCTGAAATGCAGTGGGAACTGGAAAATCTAGCGGTTGAAGGTTAGCGTTCTGTGCTGACCAGGCTTGCTCTGCTACAACAGGTAGCGTGGCTAAGGTGCTGGAGACACGGGCATAGGGCATCGGGACAGAGGGCACAATTGATACCCCATTAGCTGAAACTGCCATCCCCGCCCAGAAGCTTAGGCCTGTAGCGATCGCCATACTACTCCCCCTGAGGCTATAGCGTTTTGCCCAATGGAATAGAGAGAGGAACGGGGCTGGAACTTTGGGGAGTTTCAGCCAACCAACCTGCACCCAACCCAATAACGGGGAGCGCGAGCCCATACAAATCGGAACGGTCGAGATAGCGGTGGATTGTCCAACGGGTACGCTCACACAAGTCAAGCTGGCTTGGAGTTCCGCCTCTGTAGCAGGAGAGATGATGCTGGAGTCAGGGGAAATAGACTTTAGAATGGGGTCTGAAGTCTCACTCGTCGATTGTTCGGGTATCGTCGCTTCGGTCGGCAAGGGTTGCAGCTCAGAATGAGCGGCAATGTCATCAGTTGAGTCGGCAGGCAGATTATCCACAAGTACAGCGTTAGAAAGAAAGAGACCTGAATGAATAACAGTCGTGTCAGCGATGAATTGACTCGCAGCGAACAAGCTAAGGAGTAACAAAAGGTAATCATCACGTTGAATAAATCCCCCAAATGTCATTACAGCAATAGTGAACGTCCCTAGCCGATGACATTAGGTTGGCGCACTATTAGCCTCCTAGACTGTTGGGGTTAATGCTTCTAACGCGCCTCAGCACTGTGGCACAGTCAAAACAGTGGAGTGGATTGTGGGTTGGATAGGGTACACAATCCAGAACTCGCTGCAATCTTATGCACTCATTTCAGACTGTGTTACGGCACTAGTGATTGTTACGGTGACTAATCCTATGGTATCCGGAAAATCAGCGGAACTGAGGTCTCAAATCAGGAAATTTTCATGAATTCAAGACCTGATGATATTGCTGCTCAATATGTTGGATTACCTGCTCAATCGTGAGGTTGTCCGTCTGGATTTCGATGGCATCAGCGGCTTTGCGCAAGGGGGCGGTAGCACGGCTACTATCTTGGCGATCGCGCTCTTTAATCTGCTGCTCCAATGTGGCCAAATCTAACGTTGCCTGCACATTGCTAGGTAAGTCTTGCCAACGCCGCCGCGCCCGTTCCTCAGGGGAGGCCGTCAGAAAAACTTTCACCTCCGCCTCCGGAAATACCACTGTGCCAATATCGCGGCCTTCGGCGATGATGCCTCCCTTGCGACCCCAGGCTTGTTGATGCTTGACCAGTTGGCTGCGCACCGCCGGATGTTTTGCCACAGTCGAAACCTGCTGGGTGACCTCCGGAGAGCGGATGGCTTTGGTCACATCCTGGCCGTCAATCCAGACCTGCTGGCTGGTCTTGTGCTCTGGTTGGATAAATTGAATCTGGGCAGTGGCAGCGACTTCCGCGATCGCCACCTCATCTTCCAACTCCAACTCCTGCTGTTGGGCTTGCCAGGTAATTGCCCGATACATAGCCCCCGTATCGAGATAAGTCAACTGGAGTTGCTGGGCAAGAGCACGAGTGACGGTGGATTTGCCCACTCCAGCAGGGCCATCAATGGCAATTGTGGGACGACGCTGTTGCAAGATGACATTATCCAGTAAACGACTCGGGCCAACCCAAGCCGCGATCGCCAGCAAAGCCTGCTCATCTACTTGTTCCAAGGGGCTCAAACTCTGGGGATCAACCAGGTCAAGATAGTCAAGCTGAACGCTGGTTTCCGTTGCCAGGACTTGATGAACGGGAGCCAGCAAGCGATCGCGCTGGCGCTCTCCTTGAACAAAGGCTGTTTGAGCAGCTTTGAGGCTGCGCTGAAGCACTGTAGCCGTTTCTCGTTGTTCCGGGCTGAGGTATTGATTGCGGGAACTGTAGGCCAGACCAGAATCTTCTCGGGCAATTGGACAGGTGCGAATCTCTACCGGGATGCACAGGTCTGCCACCAGACGACGCAGCACAACCACTTGCTGGGCATCTTTTTGACCAAAGTAAGCGCGATCGGGCTGCACTAGGTTCAATAGCTTGGTGACGATCGTGGCCACGCCGGTGAAATGCCCCGGACGATTGATGCCGCAAAGGCCAGTGGTCAGCATTTTGGGTGGCAATACGCTAGTGGTTTGGACTGTGGACTCCGCATGGATATGAGCCATCCCCATTTCGGCAGGAGTGGGGGTAAAAACCGCATCAACGCCCAGCTCAGCACAGTGGTGCAAGTCCTTTGCCAGGGGACGGGGATAGGCGCTCAGGTCTTCCCGGGGACCGAACTGCGATGGATTGACAAAAATGCTCACCACCACCACATCATTCTCCTGACGGGCGGCCCGAATTAAGCTGAAATGCCCCGCATGGAGTGCCCCCATCGTCGGCACAAGACCCAGGTTGCAATTGGGGAGCTGTTGTTGTCGATAAGCTCTCAACCCCGCGATCGTCCGTAATTGCCGCATCATAACCCTCGATTTACCACTGCTCACAAGCTACTTAGTATAGGAGAGGATTTTGGAGAAACCAAAATAACATCAATTGTGTTTTATTGCTTTTCTTAATCAATCTAGAGGGACATAAGCGTTAGCTGCTCCCATTGTTGATATATGTACACCTCAGAAAATTCTGAACAAGACCTGCCCACGATTCCAATTTGGCGGTAGCATAATTGCAAATCCCTTTAATAAGCTTCTTTTATGATGTTGTCCATTACAGATGAGACCTTCCCAGACCAAGTCCTTGCTGCGACTGACCCCGTGCTGGTTCACTTTTGGGCACCCTGGTGCAAGCTATGTCGCAGCATTGAACCCACCCTTCACCAATTCCAGAGCCAATACCCCCGCCCGATTCGCCTGGTAAGTGTCAATGCTGACAACAACATTAAACTTGCTAATAATTATCGTCTCAAAACGCTACCCACGATCCTCTGCTTTGCCGATGGACGGTTGATGGGACGCGTTGAAGGCTTCCCCGGTCGGGATGAGTTACGACGGACCCTAGAAATTTTGGGGGAGCAGTTGTTACCGACACTGGTTTGAAAGTCGTTAATACATCTTTAAAGAACGCCCCATGAGCTGACGGTCAGCGTTATCGTGCAACAGTAATCGTCGAAGACCGTCCCTATTTGCTCCCTCATGGAATCTTTTTTGTACGACTCTGCCTGGTTGATCCCAGTTTTGCCCCTCTTGGGTTCAGCTGTGGTGGGGCTCGGGCTCATCTCGTTTAATCAAAGTACGAATCGACTTCGACAAATCAATGCCGCTGTGATTATGACCCTTCTGGGGGTCACGGTCTTTATGGCCTTTGGTTTGCTCTGGAGCCAGATTCAGGGGCATCCTGCCTATAACCGCAGCTTTGAATGGGCTGCTGCGGGTGATTTTCACCTGACAATGGGCTACATCATTGATCCCCTAACCGCAGTAATGCTGGTTATTGTGACCACGGTTGCCCTGCTGGTGATGCTCTATACCGATGGCTATATGGCCCACGATGCGGGCTATGTACGCTTTTATGCTTATCTGAGTATTTTTAGTGCATCCATGTTGGGTTTGGTGATCAGTCCCAACTTGGTGCAAATTTATATTTTTTGGGAGCTGGTGGGCATGTGTTCTTACCTGCTCATTGGCTTTTGGTACGATCGCCAAGCGGCAGCCGATGCCTGCCAAAAGGCATTCGTCACCAACCGTGTGGGGGACTTTGGCCTGCTGCTCGGCATCCTTGGCCTCTACTGGGCTACCGGCAGCTTTGAATTTGAGGTGATTGGCGATCGCCTCGAACTCCTGGTTTCTTCAGGGGCATTGGCTGGGGGCATGGCAGCTCTGTTTGCCATTCTGGTGTTCTTAGGTCCCGTAGCGAAATCCGCTCAGTTCCCCCTCCATGTATGGTTGCCCGATGCAATGGAAGGCCCGACCCCCATCTCAGCACTGATCCATGCAGCAACAATGGTGGCAGCAGGGGTATTCCTTGTGGCGCGAATGTACCCCGTATTTGAGCAGATTCCTGCTGCCATGACCTTGATCGCTTGGACAGGTGCAGCCACCGCCTTCCTGGGGGCTAGCATTGCGATTACCCAAAACGATATTAAAAAGGGTCTGGCTTATTCCACCATCTCCCAACTGGGTTACATGATTATGGCCATGGGCGCAGGGGCCTACACAGCAGGGCTGTTTCACCTGATGACCCATGCTTATTTCAAAGCCATGCTCTTCCTTTGCTCTGGTTCGGTGATTCATGGGATGGAAGCGGTGGTGGGTCATAACCCCATCCTGGCTCAGGACATGCGCCTGATGGGGGGCTTGCGCAAATATATGCCTGTAACGGCCACGACCTTCTTGATCGGCAACCTAGCGATTTGCGGTATTCCCCCCTTTGCAGGCTTTTGGTCAAAGGATGAAATCTTGGGTCTCTCATTTGCGGCCAATCCCGCCTTGTGGTTGGTGGGCTGGTTGACTGCTGGGATTACTGCTTTCTACATGTTCCGGATGTATTTCTTGACTTTTGAAGGCGAGTTCCGAGGTGAAGACAAAACGATTCGCGCCCAATTACTCGCGGCGGCTGGCGAGGTAGGGGGCGACGATGGTCATGATGACCACCATGACCACAAGCCCCATGAATCCCCCTGGACAATGGCTTTGCCTCTAGCAATACTCGCCATTCCTTCGACCCTCATTGGTTTTGTGGGTGTGCCCTGGAACAATCGCTTTGAAGCCTTGGTTCATGCTCCCGGTGAGGTGGTTGAAATGGCTGCTGAAGCGTTCGATCGCACCGAGTTCTTGATTATGGGTGGTAGCTCTGTGGGGATTGGCCTGATTGGTTTAACTCTGGCATCCCTGATGTACTGGCAGAAAGTGATTGACCCGAGCGCGATCGCTGCCAAACTCCCTGCCCTCTATCAGTTCTCCCTCAATAAGTGGTATTTCGATGACATCTACGATCGCGTCTTTGTGAAAGGAACCCGTCGCCTTGCGCGGCAGATGCTCGAAATTGACTATCGCGTTGTAGATGGGGCGGTGAACCTAACTGGGCTTGTGACAGTTGTTACTGGGCAAGGCTTGAAATACTTTGAGAACGGTCGCGCCCAGTTCTATGCCCTGATCGTCTTTGCGGCGGTGCTTGGCTTTGTGGTTGTCTCCAGTATTGGCTAGCTGTAGGTTGGGTTGACGAGAGGAAACCCAACGAAACCTTCGCTGCTGTTGGGTTATTTCCCCTAGAGACAATCCGCGTTGACGTTAGTCTGTCCTTCGGACAAACGTGCCTCAATCAAATAAACATCAAGCTTGACTTCAAAGTTTGGAAATCCTGTTTTGGTGGGCAATGCCCACCCTACAGAGTTTTCCTCCTTCGACTAAAGATTCCGACACCCAACCCCCAAATCATTGAGATGTCTTTGTCCATTGCTGGGTCTGGCAATAGCGGAGCACAGTCCTCAAACTGTTGTGAAAACTCATGAATTTTGATCCTTTCCCTTGGCTCACGGCCATTATTCTCTTTCCCATCGTTGCTGGACTGTTCATTCCCCTGATTCCAGACAAAGACGGTAAAACCGTCCGGTGGTTTGCCCTTGTGGTAGGTCTCATTGACTTTGCTGCCATTATTTATGCCTTTTACACGGGCTACGACCTCAATGAGCCCGGCTTGCAACTGGTGGAGAGCTACACCTGGATTCCCGACCTCGATCTCAAATGGTCATTGGCGGCCGATGGTCTCTCGATGCCACTGATTATCCTGACCGGGTTTATCACGACTTTGGCAATTATGGCCGCTTGGCCGGTGACCTTTAAGCCCAAGCTCTTCTACTTTCTGATGCTGGCCATGTACGGCGGTCAAATCGCGGTCTTTGCGGTGCAGGATATGCTGCTGTTCTTCCTGGTGTGGGAGCTAGAATTGGTGCCGGTTTACTTGATCCTATCCATTTGGGGTGGGAAAAAGCGTCTCTATGCGGCGACCAAGTTTATCCTCTACACCGCTGGCGGTTCACTGTTTATCTTAGTGGCGGCGTTGACCATGGCCTTTTATGGTGACACGGTTACGTTTGATATGGCAGCGATCGCCAATAAAGACTTTGGCCTCGGTTTACAACTACTCCTCTATGCTGGATTTCTGATTGCCTATGGTGTGAAGCTACCGATCTTCCCGCTCCATACCTGGCTACCGGACGCCCACGGCGAAGCCACCGCACCAGCTCACATGCTCCTGGCAGGTATTCTGCTGAAGATGGGTGGTTATGCCTTAATCCGCATGAACGCAGGGATGCTGCCGGATGCCCATGTCAAATTTGCCCCGGTGTTGGTGATTTTGGGCATCGTCAATATCATCTACGCTGCCTTGACCTCCTTCGCCCAACGCAACCTCAAGCGCAAGATCGCCTATTCTTCGATTTCCCACATGGGCTTTGTACTGATCGGGATGGCTTCTTTCACCAACCTGGGCCTGAGCGGCGCAATCTTGCAGATGATCTCCCACGGTCTGATTGGAGCCAGCCTCTTCTTTATGGTGGGGGCGACCTATGACCGAACCCATACTCTGATGCTCGATGAAATGGGGGGTGTGGGCAAACAAATGAAAAAGGTGTTTGCCATGTGGACGGCTTGTTCCCTCGCTTCCCTTGCCTTGCCCGGGATGAGTGGCTTTGTGGCGGAGTTGATGGTGTTTGTGGGCTTTGCCACCAGTGATGCTTACAGTGCTACTTTCCGGGTGATTGTGGTCTTGCTGGCCGCCGTGGGTGTGATCCTCACGCCAATTTATCTGCTCTCAATGCTGCGGGAGATCTTTTATGGTGAGGAGAATCCGGAGTTGGTTAAATCCCAAGCACTTGTGGATGCTGAACCCCGCGAGGTCTTTATTATTGGCTCTCTGCTAGTGCCGATCATCGCCATTGGCCTCTATCCCAAAGCAGCCACACAGATCTATGAGGCAACAGAGGCTCAATTAACTACAATGTTGCGGGGGCATGTGCCTGCTTTAGTGGCGGTGGCGGAACCCGCTACGGTAACGATTGAACCTTTGGTGGCAGAACCTGCGATCGCGCCCGCGATCGATGTTGCGCCGGAACCGACGGCCATAACAGTTGAAGCTGATGTGGTGGATGAATCGCTCTTGGTGAAACCCTCAGAACCTCTTGAACCCAGCGATCCAGATAATCCTCAGATTGAGTTTTAGTTTGCACCATTCACATCAGCCTATAGCTTGAAAATTAGCTTCCATTGCTAAACATCCTGTAGGGAAAGGTTTTGAACCTTCCCCTACTATTGTTGTGATGCTATATAATCCCCTGTCCAGTTCAATCTATTGGAGCTAAAGGCAGCAGTTCCCCAATTGGTACTGTTAAATCAGGAAAATTCAGCGGGGTGCTCGTACCGCTCTCTTCAACAATCTGATGCTGGTCATAACCGCGATCGCTCGGCTGGCGAAATATATGCAACCGACGATTTTCCACATCCAGCACCCCAGAAACTATTCCACCCCAACAACTGTCCTAAAACCCAAGGTATCTCCTCGCTAAAAGCCTGAAGGTAATAACAAGGATTCACGTTCTCCGGTTAATTCCACTCGCCTAATTCCTATGTTCTTAACTCGCATCCCCCAACGTTTCGGCTTAGTCCTCTCCACCCTAGGCTTCAGCGCCCTTGCATTCGGAACCGCTGCACCCACCCAAGCAGCGGAAGAGATCGTGATTACCTACGGCTTTTTGCAACAGTCGATTCCTGTGAATGACTTGGCTGACTTCGCAGAATCTGGAGAGCAATCCTTTACGATTAGCCTGCTGGTGGGTGCTAGTGGCCAAGACCCGGACAACATCCGTAATGTGCTCAACCAGGACGTGCCCCTCAAGCATTCCCTCGCGGATAAACTCCTTAATACTGCTCCGGGTGAAGCAGCTTTACAACAGGTGGGCAATGTGGTTCATACCAATGGTAGCGAGGGACGGGTGGAATCTCTGCGGACTGCCATTATGGACTCAGCCGAAGATGATGATCAGGTTTCCCTGATTGAAGTTTTGCAAAACTATCCAACAGATGCCATGTATGTCGATGGTGAACAATTGGTTACGTTAGTCGGCAAAATGAAGCCGCTTCTGGATCAGTTGGGAACTGTGCAAGATGTGTTGGATATTTTGGGTGGGTTGTAGTCTTCTGCTTTAGATCTGAATAGCGTTTTTTGAGGGGGAGCGATGCACATTGTGTACCGCTCCCCAATCGTATCTTCAAAACTCTCCATAACCACTCATCCCTCTTTTATTACTATCCTTTTATTACTATGGGGAGAGGAAAATATCAGAAGTCTTGTTCTACAAGGACTTCAGGAAAAATGAGGTCATTTTGGGGTTCTATTAGGGCGTGTCGTCAGTTAAAACCAGAAGCCTTACGGGACAAGCGATAGAGCGCCCGACCCAAAAAACAGAGAGAGGGGCTGTAAGTCAGTCAGAGCAAGAGTTTGAGATCTAACTGACGACAGCCCCTAGTTTGAAAGGGCTCAAATCTATACTTTGCCTGACTCAAGGGATTTGGAGATTTTATGCTACTAATAGATGTCACTCAAACTGGTCTGTAGCGACAGTATTATGGGAGAATGTGCCAGGTTTGAGTCACCATAGCCGTTACAATACCCTAGAGCTAAGGGGGAGTGGATCAGCCAATATTCTGACAAGTGGGGCAACTTTTTTTTGCTCCATCCTATCCACCCCAACCACTGCGAACAGAACTTCGCTCGATGCCCAGACTTAACCGTCATTCTAGTCAATCTGCCTGCTGAAGGACTATGTGGGACGTTCAAAACCCTGTTAAACCGAATCCACCCTCATTGTCCCAATGGCTCTACCAAGCCATTGATATACCGGGTGTACGACTGCGCATTCGGCTGCGCGGCAACAACCTACATATCTTGCTCGAAGGGAGCTTACCGCCTACCCCCGAAACCGTGCGCCCTCGCCTTGAGCAAGCCCTTCAGACCCAAACCGACAGCTTTCAGGTCTTTTTTCGCAATACTGAAGACCCAGTCTATAAAATTATTCTTTATGGTCGCCGTGTCGGTCAACAACGCCCTGATTGGATAGAATCCGTTGTCTTGGCGGATCTCAATCTCACAACGACAACACCATCGCCCCTTCCCAGTAGTTTAAGTACAGCATTGCTCTCCAATGAGCACTTAGCGCGAACGGGGTCTCCTGAAGCGATCGCTCGTTATCTGAGTGAATCCCTCTCCCACCTGGGCGTCAGTGTTAAGGTTTTGGTGCAAAAGTTACCGGAAACTGAGACCAATCTGCGGGAGGAAACGGCAACCTCCGGTTTAAAACGGCTTTGGATCATTTGTAGCTGCCACTATAGCCCCGATGCCTCCTTAATTGCCGAGCCGATCGCCCAGCAACTGCGAGATCTCGAACTCAAGGGATTTAAAGAGGCAATTATTCGTTCTCAAGTTCAGGGTGAAGCAAACCCTGACTGGATCTTGCAGGTGGATCTCACCCATCCCACGGAATTACTTTGGGAATGGGCTCGCTGGGGTGATGCGGCTGCGATCGCTCGTTTACTCAATCAACGACTGGCAGCCCATTATCTTGATGCCCGCGTTATTGCCGACGCTCAAACCCTGCATATTTTTTGTCGTCCCCTCCCTGACCAGCCAACGGCTCCCCTGATTCCCCCTACCCAAGCCACTCTCCAGGAGGTGAATCAAGCCCTGACAGAATTGCAACCTCAGGGTATGACAGCAGCCGCGATCTACGGTCTCCGGGAACAGGCCTTTCCCA
>JAAHHN010000360.1 GCA_010672165.1 Spirulina sp. SIO3F2
TCCCCAGGGACATGGCCGCCCCATTTTGCTCTTTGACTGCTGCCAGGTAGCCAAAATAGAGCCATTGCACGGCTTCTTGGGCGGTAATGGCGGGACGGCCGAGATCGCAACCATAGCTTGCACCCATCACTTTGAGTTCATTAAGCGCCCGTAGTTGCTCGGAGAGTTCTTCACGATCGCGGATCACATCCTCATCGATCGTGTCGAGTTCCAGGCTCTTAAGCTGTTGCTGTTTATCGATGATCAGGCGATCGACCCCGTAGAGAGCGATCCGGCGATAGTCCCCGATAATCCGCCCCCGTCCGTAGGCATCAGGCAACCCGGTGACAATGCCGGAATGGCGGGCTAGGCGCATCTCGCGGGTATAGGCGTCGAAGACCCCATCGTTATGGGTCTTGCGATATTGGGTAAAGATTTTCTCAGTTTCCGGATCAAGTTCGTAACCATAGGCAGTTAGGGATTTTTTCACCACCCGAATGCCGCCCAAGGGCATGATCGCGCGTTTGAGGGGTTTATCGGTTTGCAGCCCGACGATCTGCTCTAGGTCTTTATCGATATAACCGGGGGCATGGGCAGTGATGCTGGTGGGGACTTTGGTGTCCACATCAAGCACGCCTTTTTCCCGCTCCAGCAGCATCAGATCTGCTACCTGTTGCCAGAGGCGTTGGGTGCGTTCGGTGGCGGGTTCAACAAAGGTGCGATCGCCTTTGTAGGGCGTATAGTTGCGTTGAATAAAGTCCCGCACATTAATTTCTTCGAGCCAAACCCCATTCTCAAAGCCCTGCCAAGCTTGGGTCTGGAGTTGTTCGGCTTGGAGTCGTTCGGCAGCGGGGGACTGGGGTGCAATAGCAATCATGATTGAGGAAACCTCCTTCCACGACAAGCAGCACAAACTCTCAGGAGCGACAGAGCAGGGGCGATCGCGCCTCAGCAAAGAACAGTTCCTAGAAGGCTATCTCTGCATGAGGATCTTGCCCGGCCCAATGGCCGTTTTTGTCCGTCGCTCACGATGGGAGTAAGAAGAGCAATCGAGCCGAGGTGGGGCGTAAAAGGGAGAGTCTGCGATTTCAGCCCAGCCATCGGGCTTGCTCTATACCTTTATGGTGGATCATTTTTCTGGGGGAGTCAACACCCCAAAACAGTAGAATTGCGACTGAAACGTACATCGAGCTTTACATTAAGAAAGTGTTGTACTCATATTTTATGAATTAGCTTTTGGCTTAATAGCTTGAGATTGCCATAAGCCTTGATGGAGAAGGATTTTGGCATAAACAACGGAACTGTTTTTTAAAACAGTTCCGTTGTTTAAAACTGATTTTTGATTTACAAATAAAAACATTATTTTTCCCTTTCGAGGACTAAACCTTTATGATGACTATTGCAACCTTGAAGTTGTTAAAGTCCTAACTGTTGGGTGTCGTGTTTGGGA
The DNA here is from genome assembly GCA_010672165.1 of Spirulina sp. SIO3F2. GTDB lineage: Bacteria > Cyanobacteriota > Cyanobacteriia > Cyanobacteriales > Spirulinaceae > SIO3F2. The sequence goes on from JAAHHN010000360.1 coordinate 1,430, forward strand.
TTCTGAGCAATTGAGTCCAATGCGGATTGTTCGATGGATATAAATACGGATGTAGTAATCGGTGCAAGATACTTAACCCTTTAATCAAAATACAGATTTATAAGGAGAATAATGTCGCGGCTATGCAAATTCTGTGGCTATTACCACCCCATCGGACGCCGGGGTGGAACTTGCTCTCTATTCAATGTCCCGATTTGTGGGCGGCAGTCATCCTGCTGCTTGGCGACTCCGGCGTTCAAAGGTTCAGCGGAACCTGTGTTAACGATCTTGGGGGTTGATGAATTTGAGGTGATTGGGGGCGATAGTGTTGTACGTGCGTCAGGAGGCGAGCGCTCCTCTGAGGACAATCTGGCTACTTCAGAAGGTTAACAATAGACTTTGAGAGCATAAATTTCTGTATTGGTGACCAGCACCCCAAACCTACCCCGGTTAGTGCTACCTTTAACCGCTCCTTCCAAGCGATAGGAATGATTCTGCCTGGATGATTCATGACGATTTTGGAAAATCCATCAAAGCCTTACTATTCATCCACTCCAGCGATTTGTGCCAAAAACAGTGTGTTTTTGGGAAGGCCCACCGCATCAGGGAACTGGTATTGGGTGAATAACCCAGGCTAGAGTGGCTTTTATTCTCTCAAGAAAGTAATTCTCAGCATAAATGCTGAGAAACAGCGAACAATAATCGATCGCGTAATCTCTCTTTAACAAAGGGCTTCAGCGATTTCTCATTTTCTGCTCTACGTCAATTCACGGAATCTTTACAGAGATCTCACGGATCTATACCGGAACTTTACCAAACCCCCTTAACTATCACGCTATTTTGTAGTGGATGACACAGGACGCACTACCTTCACATCACAAATACTTAAATACTTCGCGTGATCCTAGGGAGGGATAATCTCATGAAATTCTCAGCTTCTGCAAAAATGTTGGCTGCCGCTTGTAGTGCAGCTTTAACGACTGTCGGATTGGGCGCGATCGCCCCTGAAGCTAACGCATTCACCCTCAATACCTCTGGGGATTGGAGCAATCCTGTCGGAGGTCATTCCTTTGACTACAACTACAACGGGATGAAGGGTGAGTCTCAAACCGGTGAAGAGCAAATTCGCTGGGGAACCCCCGCTTCTGGTTATGTAACAGCAGGCAAGAGTGGTCTGGGCTTCAAAGGCGTTTCGGGCTTAAATATTGGTGTCGATCAAGTCTTCCAAATTGGTACCCTCAGCCACCACAACTATACTATTTGGTCCGGCGGCGCTCCTGATCAGGCCGATATGTCTATTGATTTGGACTTTGCTGGCTTAGGGACAAAGTCGTTCGACTACACCATGATGATCGATGAGACGTTGAATCAACAAGCGGTTTGTCCTTACACCACAACCACCAACTACGGTTGCTCTGACAAAATTACTTGGGAAAATGCCATTCCTGGCCAGAGTTTTTGGTATGAAGATAGCCACTACACCCTAGAGCTAGTGGGCTTTAGCAACAACTATGGTAGTGGTTTGGTTGATTCCTTGGTTTCCCAAGAAGGGCAAACTACGGGCGCGAATCTCTATGCAAAGATCACCAAAGCGCCAGATGCTGCTACCCCTGAGCCCTTCTCCATGATTGGTGCAGGCTTGGCGCTGGGTGCAGGTGCGCTCCTGAAAAATCGCAAGAAGTAAGCGTTTTGAACTAAAGGTCACAGCGATAGGTTGTCATCCTGTCCCCAAAGTTGTTCCCCCGGATCGTTGCAAACGGTTTAGGGGATTCAACTTGAAGATCTAAAACATTGAAAACCCAGCCTCAGATGATTCTTGGCATTAACCCAGGTAACGCTAAAATTAAGGTTCATAAACTTTTCCGGCAGTTTGTATCCCTATGACCCAGGTTCCGACCTCGCGTATTCGTAACTTCTCGATCATTGCGCATATTGATCATGGCAAGTCAACGTTAGCCGATCGCCTCTTGCAGACCACCGGCACCGTCGCCAACCGGGAGATGCAAGACCAGTTCCTGGACAATATGGATATTGAGCGGGAACGGGGCATCACGATCAAGCTGCAAGCGGCGCGAATGAACTATAAGTCTGAGGATGGTGAAGACTATGTCCTCAACTTAATTGATACGCCTGGTCATGTGGACTTTTCCTATGAAGTTTCTCGTTCGTTGGTGGCTTGTGAAGGAGCGCTGCTGGTCGTGGATGCCTCCCAAGGCGTTGAGGCTCAGACTTTAGCCAATGTGTATCTAGCCCTAGAGCATGATCTGGAAATT
>JAAHHN010000361.1 GCA_010672165.1 Spirulina sp. SIO3F2
TCAATTATTCATTGGCAACCCCTCTCCGAAATTGATACCTTCCGTCGTCAAATGGATCGCTTATTTAATGAGGTCTACAGCAACAGCACTCAATCCCCTGTAACCTATAAGCCTGCAATTGAACTCAAGGATAATGAACACGACTTGGTGCTGAAAGCCCAAGTTCCTGGCATCAATCCTGATGCACTCGATATCACTGTCACTCGTGATAGTGTGACTATTCAAGGCAATCGCAAGTCTGAGAAAACTTCAGAATCTGAAGGCATTCATTACTCTGAATTCCGCTATGGTCAGCTCAAGCGTGTGGTGGGTCTACCCGCTGAGGTGCAGCAAGATCAGGTGACGGCCGACTACACCGATGGGGTGCTTACTTTAACGTTACCCAAAGTGGTTGATGATGCCCAAAAGTCAGTCAAAGTAAGCCTCAATAATCACTTGAGCGATGCTCATCCAACAGATGCCTAATCGGTGAATTGCTTGGAGTCATTCTCCCTGGCTCAACTTCCTAGACATTAATATGAGTTAAACCTGTGTACTCCCCTAGGTTATTGCATTATGCTGACCTAGCGGGAGCATTTATTTTGTGCTGAGAGAATTTTTTTTCTATTGCATTCATCAATGTCGATTCATGATAGATAGATGGCTAATATGCCTACGCTACGGATAGACAGAAAAACCATGTTTACATTGTGAACTAGGATAAAATCCCTACTGAACCTTACATAGAGTTTTTTTTCAAAATTCATGCCCGATTTCGCTACTGTTCAGGTTGCTGTGCCCTTCGCTTGGCTGGCTAAAGTTGAAAAATTAGCCCAAGAGCGTGATCGCTCTAATCAAGAGATTTTGCAAGCCGCGATCGCGCAATATTTAGGTGTACCGCTGCCCAATCAAGATAGTCGCTTGGGCCAGCTTGAGGCTCAGGTCCATGCACTGAAAACCCAACTCAGCCAACTCAACCGCACCATCAACCACTTCCAAAATCAGCCCCAGCCCGCATCAACCCCGCCCCTTGAAACACCAACCCAACCCGTACCATCCGGGAACTGGATTGATGATGACGATGATGATGTGGATGAGCCAGATGAGGTGCTGCTGGATTTCTTGCCGCCGGAAGAACGGTAGCGGCGCAGATAATGGCAAGCATTTATCATTTATAAAGATGACATCAAGCGCCAGCGCGATCGCGTAAAGCTTTTGCAAGAATCCTTAACAGAATCTGTGACAAACCCATCATCGTTAGAAGAGCTTTGTTATGGTTGGCAATAGAGCCAGACCAAATCATTTGGGGTAATGCACCCCAGATTATGCGGCGGTTAACACCCCATTCCTAACTTTTCTCGCCCAACACAAAACCGATGACTCAGGTAAAAGAACCCCCCACTGCAACGCTCACCTCAGAACTCAATGGCCTACTGCGCGGGGGAGAAACCACCGAGCGCCCTTGGGGAACCTTTACGGTGCTAGAAGAAGGTCATGGCTACAAAATTAAGCGGATTGAGGTCAAACCTGGCCATCGCTTAAGTTTGCAAATGCATCACCATCGCAGTGAGCATTGGATTGTGGTCTCAGGCACTGCGAAAGTCACCTGTGGTGACACCGTGGAAATTTTGGCGAGCAATCAGTCAACCTATGTTCCCCAATGCACCGCCCACCGTTTGGAAAATCCCGGCGTGATTAATCTGGTGATTATTGAAGTCCAGAATGGGGAATATCTCGGTGAAGATGACATCGTTCGCTTCCAAGACGATTACAAACGCAACTAACGTTTCCTGTTCAGATTTGGTCTTTTTCAAGCTGCCTTTGCCATGATTCACCTTTCCCAAACTGCTGCCCAAGAAATCCGGCGTTTACAAGCAGCCAACCACCAGACCAAATCCCACCATCTCCAGGTCTCGATCGCGCCTGGGGGATGTCAAGCGTTGGCTTATGTCCTGGCCTTTGTGGAGACAGCTCAAGTGAGTGAACATCTCCAGCCGACGGATCAAGCCGATCTCCAGGTGGCGATCGCACCAGAGCATCTCGGGCATCTGGCTAATCTCACGTTGGATTATGCGGAAGATCTGATGGGCGGGAGCTTTCGTTTTGAAAATCCGAATGTGGCCCAAACCTGTGGTTGTGGTCATTCGTTTACATTGGCCCAATAGTTACGGGTGGCTTAACCCCACTGCGGCTTGTATATTCGGCAAATTATGGGCATCAAGCTGTTCAATTAAGCCTTGCAAAATCGCCTTCACTAAACCTGGCCCTTCATAAATCCACCCCGTATATACCTGCACCAAACTTGCGCCTGCCATGATTTTTTCCCAGGCATCCGCTGCGGAGAAAATCCCCCCCACACCAATGATGGGCAATTGGCCTTGGCTCTGTTGCCAAATCAGCCGAATCACTTCTGTTGAACGCGATCGCACAGGACGGCCGCTAATGCCCCCTGCGGCAGTAGCGATTGGCTCACCACCTGCGAATTGGGTTTTCAAACCTTGACGTTGGATGGTGGTGTTGGTGGCAATCAAACCGGCCACATTTTGCTCTCGGGCCAAATCCACCAGTTCACAGATAGCGCGATCGCTCAGATCTGGGGCAATTTTCACCAAGATTGGTTTGGCTTGGGGATTGACCTGATTCAGGGCGGTCAGGATCTGGGTGAGTTGAGCGCGGTCTTGGAGCGATCGCAAGCCGGGAGTATTGGGAGAGCTGACATTGACGACAAAATAATCCCCCCAATCCCGCAGCCGTTCAAAACTGGTTTGGTAGTCTTGGGCTGCTTGCTCAAGGGGTGTAATTTTCGATTTCCCCAGATTGATCCCGAGGGGAGCAGACATAGAGCCAAGACGCTGATAGCGCTGGTGCAAACAGGCTTGCAGGGCCGCACTCCCTTGGTTATTAAACCCCATTCGATTCAGTGCTGCACCATCAGCCCCGAGGCGAAACAGACGAGGCTTCGGATTACCCAGTTGGGCATGGGCAGTGACGGTGCCTACTTCCGCAAAGCCAAACCCCAATCGTGGCCAACTCCCTGCCGCCACACCATTTTTGTCAAAGCCCGCCGCCAAGCCCACTGGATTCGCAAACGTCTGCCCCCAAAGGGTCTGGCTCAAACGTGAATCTTGGAAACAATAGGCTTGCTCCAGCCCAGGGAAGAACGCAGTGGGTTGGGTGCGATCGAGCCATGCCAGCACAGCTAAACTACGGTTATGGAGCCATTCTGGATCGGCTTTGGAGCCAAACAGCAGGGGGCGCAGGGCGGCTTTGTAAAGGTTCACCGCTCAACTCCCAAGCGCTGCTGACAGCTTAACACGGTATTTTGGAGCAGCATGGCCACGGTCATGGGGCCAACGCCACCCGGAACAGGGGTAATGGCCGCCGCGATCGGGGCCACTGCCTCAAAATCCACATCTCCCACCAGGCGACCTTTACCCGTTTCTGGGTTGACCACTCGATTAATCCCCACATCCACGACAATCGCGCCCGGTTTGATCATCTCTGCGGTGATGAGTCCTGGTTTCCCCACGGCGGCAATCACAATATCTGCCGCCCGGATTTGAGCTCCTAGATCCTGCGTACGGGAATGGGCCATAACCACCGTCGCATTGGCTGCGAGTAACATCAGGGCAAGGGGCTTGCCCACCAAAATACTCCGCCCCAACACGATCGCCTGTTTGCCGACAACAT
>JAAHHN010000362.1 GCA_010672165.1 Spirulina sp. SIO3F2
TCACAAATGAAATCAAAGCTCAACAAACTTGAACCCAGGACATATGCTGACTTGGTAGATGCTATCGAGCAATCTTTAGGTTCGGTCACTACAGAAGATATCCAAAACTGGTTTTCTCACTGTTGTTACTGCTCCTCATCTATTTGAAAAGGGCTGTATTTCAATACCCTTTGATGAGGGCAGCTTGTAAAGTCTTGGATATTCAGTTGCTAAATGACAAAGACATGCATTGAGAATTCAAAATTGACTCGTGCCAAGTAACTTGCTCGTTCAAGATTGTGGCCATGATTCTTGAGTATGCCCTAAAATCCAACTAAATTTATATCGTCTATCACAAAATGAAGTATGCTTTTTATCTTCATATCCTTGTATGATTAGGCGTGAAATTTAGATCAAAACAACAGTTTTTTATGCAACGATCTACAAATCAAAGCTTTGAGCGGTTTAAGCGCTACTTACTAGAATCCCAATCATCGGATTGTACAGATAGTGGTATTCGTAAATTATGGAATAAATGGTCAGCCACATATGATGAAGATACCGCAGCAGCAAATTACAAAGTTCCAGACTGTTTGGCAACAATATTGAACGACTTAAATTCTGAGGGGAATCACTACCTAGATATTGGATGTGGCACAGGTCTTATCGGAAAATCTCTCAAAGCAACTGTTAAAAGCGATTTTGTCTTAGATGGATGTGACGTATCGGAGGATATGTTAAAAGCGGCTGAACAGAAGGATATCTACAGAAATTTAATCAGTTGTGGTGTAGATGATATGCCGTTTCCAGAAAACAGCTATGATATTGCAGTTTCTGGCGGTGTTTTTGGTAAACATACAAGAGCTTCATATCCTAACGCTGATTCAGTACCCCATGCAATTAGGGTAGTGAAACCAGGTGGATACTTTGTATTTTCACTGAGCGCAACAACGCTTGTGCTTGATGGTGACAGATATTACTCTAGGTTTGATGAGCTGCCTGTTTCAGTGCTTAGTGTAACTGAGCATCCGTATCATGAACTTGTTTCAACCATGAAATGCATAGTGTTGCAGAAATCACTGGATGCTTAACAATTACCTACCGTAAGATACACACATGCTTTTTATGCAGGCTTGAGTTATTGTAATTTCCTCATGCACTACTCTGCAATCTCTCCATTGGGCAGCACCGCATCGGTCATTCGCACATTCTTAAGCTTAATGCCCTCTAAGCTTGCTCCCCGTAGGTTGGCGTCGGTGAAGTTCGCAGTTTGAATCAGGGCGTTGTCTAAAATTGCTACAGCCAGATAAGCCGATCGCAGATTCGCGCCTTCGAGGTTTACCTCGGGCATATTGGCGCGGTAGAAGTTGGCTTCCCGCAGGACTGCGTTACGAAGATTTGCCCCAGCCAAGTTAGCCCGAGAAAAGGTTGCTTCAGCCAGGTAGCTGCGGCTCAGGTTGGCACCTCGGAGGTCGGCTTGGCTCAGGTTGGCGCGGCGCAGGTCTTTGTTGCTGAGGTTGGCGCCAGAAAGGTCACAGCCAGGGCATTGGTTGGTTCTGAGCAGGCGATCGATATCCTCTTGTTCAGCGGCGATCGCATTAGTTGGCCAGAGGGTGAGCAAGCTTGCTGTGAGACTGAATAGGAGTGCTGGGCACAACCAACGGTGCTGAAGTGAAACTAGGTGATTAAACATAGTTGGGTTAGTATTTCTACTCCCTTCAACGCTAATAACGTTATTGTAATGCTGTGACATACTAATCATTTAGGAAAGTTCCAAAGCTCCTAAAGTTCTAATTGCGTGGGAAATGCCTAACTTCCCAGGGCTATTTCATTCTAAGGAAGCCAGAAGTATGGTAGTGGAAGTCAAGAGAACTGCCCAGAGAAATGACAGAGCTAGCAATAGTAGAAGTGTTTAGGGAGCTGCCAGACACAAGGCGAACAGCAGGACAAAGACACAGCTAAGCGTTATGCTTAGCCCTGTTCACGCTGGCGGTGGCGGCAGGAAATCGGGGCTTCCTTGCAATGGGAGACTGGCTCAAAACCTACCATGAAAAATTAGTCAAATTGTTCAAACCGCCCAAAGGACGTTTACCCCCGTATAGCACGATCAGACGAACCTTGTTGAGAATCGACTATCAAGCCTATTCAGGCTGTTTGTCAAAATTCTTTGGGATTAAGCCGCGACCAGGAGAAACCATTGCAACCGATGGCAAATTCTTGAGAGGCTCCTAGCCACGAGTAATGACCCAACCGTAGAGCCTCATCCGGCTGTTCTGCTAGTGACCGCTTACATCGTCGAGAGAGGGCTGATACTCGAACCCTACGAAGTCGATTGCAAAACCAATGAGATTACAGCCTTACCCGTATTCATCAGGCAACTTGCGATTAAGGGGGTTGTGTTCGCCTTTGATGCTATCAGTACTCAAAAAAACAGCCCAGATGATTATTGAAACGGGCAATGACTACATCGGCGCACTCAAAGGCAACCAATCCGGTTTACTCACAGCAGTTGAGTCTCATTTTCAACCCCAGGAGAGCTTCAAACAGCTCAATAAGGGCCATGAACGCATCGAGAAGAGCACTGTAAGTCTCTCTCTCCAGCTTGATAAGATTCCTGACTTTCCTGGCTTGAAAACCTTGATTCGCGTTCAATCAGAGCGCCGCGTCTACCGTGCAGGCATTGTTGAAGTTTCTCGTGAGACTCGCTACTACGTTGCCTCTTTCCTCGATACTGCCTCAGCCTTTGCTCAACGTATCCGGGGTTACTGGGGCGTTGAAAACAAAGTTCATTATGTTCGGGATGTTACTCAGGGTGAGGATGCTTCTCGGATTCGGACTTCTCCGCTGATTCAGATTTGGGCGATTGCCCGTAATCTCGCTCTCAATCTCTATCGTGACCACGGTTTCAACAATATGGCTCAAGCTCAACGTTTTGCTGCTGCTACTCTCAAGCTCAGTACGGGACAAAAGTTATAGATTGTAGGTTGGGTTAACAACGGAAACCCACCAACACCAGCGAGGATTACAGGGAATGCGTTGAATTACTCTACGAGAAGCAAGCTACGCTATGGCTCTACCCAACCTACGAAATCATAGGGTTTCAGAAATTTTCTGATTGTTTGTCCTGTACTCAGCATCATTAGTTATATGAATTAAAAGAGCGATGAGGAATGGTAAAGAATATCGACAAGCAATCCATTCAGAGCTAGTTTTTCAACATCTTGGCTGCTCTTGTGATGATCGACGATTTTATGAACATCTAGAGGCTTTGTGTGGGCAAGCAAAAGCAGAGCCAAATCCATCTTCTAGTGTGGCTATTTTCTTACTTAGTATTGGACTATTTGCTTTTGGAAAACTAGATGCAGTTGAAGATATCTTGAATAATCTACCAGATTCGCGTCATCCTGCCAGAAGAGGTTTAGGTGGTTGTTTTAGACTACTCCCTCTACCATACGCACTTAAGTTTGGTGAAATCAGAACATGGGTTAAAAGAAAAGAGAAATATTTAGAATGGGATATAGCCTTTTCCACAAATATGAGGTACAGCTATATTGGTAGAAAGTGAATAGAGGTAAGCGATGAAGGCATATTCGCTAGATTTCCGTAAAAAGATAATAGATACGTGGCAAAGTACAGGCATGTCCCAAAGAAACATAGCCAAGCGTTTTGACGTTACGCTGAGTTTTGTG
>JAAHHN010000363.1 GCA_010672165.1 Spirulina sp. SIO3F2
TAACCTTGTAGGGGTTTTGTAGACCCCCCTCACAGCAAGGATCTTGCGAACGCACTTTTGAGGGCTGAACCGCTGAACCCTAGCAAAATCAAGGGAGCGATTTGAAACCCCTACAGGATTAGCTTATAGAGCAGAAGCGGGGTATCTAAACTGGCAGCGTCTAGCTTTTTCAAGATATTGCCCGCCCTAGAGATGGTTAGCAATCCCGGCATTAGAGAAACTCCGTTGCCGTCAGTTGGATTGAGCCATCATTTTGAATGGTGGTGGTCACCGGGATATTGACCTGGCCCGTGAACAATTTGTTATTGATATTGAGCGTGCCACTGATGCGATCTGTCGTGGGTTGTAATGGGGCCTCAATTTCCTGGGCGTGCTCAACCAGTCGTTTGAAATAGCCCACAGTGCTGTCATCGGTGATTGTTCCCCCGGTGCCCGAAGCGAAGCCCGGACTGGCCAAATATTCTGGCGCATTGTAGACATAGCCCCCACCGGTGGCAGATTCTGCCTGCACCGGAATGCTGAATCGTACCGTCACCAGACTCATATCTGCGCTCGCATCCACCTGGAAATAGTCCAAGCCACCAGGGTTTTTCACTTCATCCGCTTCACCCGCAACGATAAATAACGCAACCTCTAACAGCTGTCCCTCCACTGTGGGGCTTTTGGGGGTTCCCCCCGTGCCTGGTGTAATTGCAACCATCGCTAAATGACTCCCTCTTCAATCCCTTGTTTTTTTATTCTAAAACCCTTAAGGGTTTTGGGACGAACTAAGCACGCTTGATCTGCTTCTGTTGGGGTTGACAGAATAGTCACATGGCTTATTCACCCTGAATGGAGGTTTATCTTATGGGCCGCAAACGATTTAATAACCTAGAGGCTGCGCTGAAATCATTGCGCAACCCAGGCACCGGAACCTTTGACCCTACAACGATTCCGTCCGGTTCGGTGCTGGATAACTATTACAAATTCAAAACCGGCCAGACTTCTTACACCGTGACGCGGACACCTGAATCTCTACCTGGTGGCTATGACATCAAAGAGGTGCTCGCTTTTGGCGACCTCAATTCCGCAGACCCAATTGCTGTAGGGGTTTCTAGTCGGGCCGCTGCTGCGATCGCCAGCTTGGGCGTTAGCGCCCTGGATCTGAATTTGGATGACTTAGCTACAGGTGTTAATTTGCGTGATTTTATCCCTGCTAAGGCGGTCATCTTTAAACCTGATGCCCAGGTAGCCAACCAGGAAACCTCCCAAATCACTGGACTGAAGTACGACCCCCGCGAAGGTGCATCCTATACCCTGCCGTTTGGTCAGAAGTCCGGTGGCTCAGGTGCTGGGGATTTGACCTATCGTGGTGTGGCTGCGGGTATTGCTGCGGCTAGTGAAGCTGCGGGTGAATCGGTCAGCTTCCAGGAAGAAGACTACCCTGTATAAGCCAATGAGCCAGCCTGATTTAAGAGATGTTCTGGTTATCGTGGCGCGGCCGGGCTGTGATGGGACATATTTTGAGAAGTTTATGGATGCGTTGCAAATGCGCGATCGCTTTCTGCGCGGGCAGGCGACATTTCAAGACTTTTTGGATGCAGCCCACACAGCCGGGGTTCCGATGGATAAATTTGCTGATGATATTGCATTTAACCTGGCCATTCGGGGAGTAAGGGTCTAATGCCATGGGCGGGGGCTGGGCGGATTAATTTAACGCTGGACTGGCAGGCGACAGCGATTGAACTGGGGACATCCCAATACATCACCATCACACCTGAATTTACTCCTAGTGAGTCACTCATCCTGCCGAAAGTGGTTTGGCGTGTGGGCTACACCTCGGGCGGGCTGACGACCTACAGCGAGACCCGGAGCTTTTGGCCTCAAGAACATGTAGGGCGGGTTTTTCAATTGCCTTCACCACCGCCTGATGGGAGCGATCGCCACATTGTCGCCAAGGCCATTCGCCCCAATTTTCTCCGCAGCCTTCCTGATGCTGAAGCATTGGCTCGGTTAGAGGTGATTGAACTTGATATCAACAAGTTCGAGTAATTGTTAGACTGACGTTAAGCTATGACTTTTAAAGCAACAGCACTCGAGACCGATGAAAATTGATGCAGATCGAATCTCCTCCGCCATTTTTGGTGGCTTTGCGGCGGAAGACTATTGGCAAAAAGCCAAGGACTGGATTGGCTCAACCGTGCTCCCCGTCGTCAACTTAATTGACCGTGGGCATGAATGGGCGAAACGAAATATTCCCGGTTATGGCTTTTTCACTCAATGGTTCAACGATGATCCCGTCGGGGCAACGGCTGGCGCATTGCTGGGGGTTGTGGTGCTGGTTGTGGGTGGCAAGGCGATCGCCGCTATGTCTGGCGGTGTGGCCGGTCTCCTCAAAGGTGGTTTGGGGGGTGGGCTATTTAAGAAGCTATTTGTGGGGGCAACGCTGGGAATTGTGCTGCATCAAACCCTGCGCTTTGTGGTGCGGGGGGCAACGTTCTTGTGGAATTTCAACTGGAACGTTAAAGATTCAGAGATTGTGGCGCAGCAACAAGCGATTATTCAAAACATTTACAGCCAATTTGGTGAAGTGCTGGGGTCAACGGTGGGGACGTTGCTCTGTGGAGCTGCACCGGTGGAGATCGCCAAACGATTACCAATTCTAAAAATGCGTCCCGGTCTATTGGCACAAATCAAAGAAATTAGTGAGGTTGGCCCCGACGGGAATCTCACGCATTGGTTGGATGAACCACCAGAACTTTACGATGAGCTGATTGAGAGCTTTAAAGGGTTGTTAATTACGCTTAAAAACCAAGGGGGCCGGTATATCTTCCTAGAGAGTTTTAAAAATACGCGAAAATGGGTCAGGGCAGCCGCGCAAAATAGCCAATGGTTCCAAGACACGTTTCCTTGGCTGGCGAATCGATTGGCTCAGTGGGGGTCTGAAGAGTCTTCTCCTTGGAGCTTCTCTAATGCGGTTGAGGAGTGGATTGATAACATTCCTGACCCCAATATTCAGGCATTTACAGAAGAGTTCTATGAGAATTTCCTAGATACTTGCTCGGAGTCTGTGATGATTGTTGCTGATGGTTTTAGGGGATAAATGGAGATTAGTATCAGGACTGTCATTGAGGCGGTTGCAGCCACAGCTCTATCTGTTGTGGGAGTTATTTCTGTTAACTTGCTGGGCAAGATTGAGGACTCTTATGCAGAACTCATCAGGCTCAATGCTGAAGTCAAAAGCATACAGCAAGAGTTGGTAGAAATGAAAGATGTTAATGAGCGAATTTCAGTACTAGAGAATGAAGTTGAGTCCCTACGAGAATCGGTCTCGTATCCAGCGCCGTTACATCCATGAACCTGTGCCAGATCCTGACTTTTTCCGCCCGCCCCATATGCGGATGGGCAAATATCAACAGCGGGTTTATCTAGGGCGCTATGCGAAGTTAAATACAGCCCTTTTCAAATAGATGAGGAGCAGTAACAACAGTGAGAAAACCAGTTTTGGATATCTTCTGTAGTGACCGAACCTAAAGATTGCTCGATAGCATCTACCAAGTCAGCATATGTCCTGGGTTCAAGTTTGTTGAGCTTTGATTTCATTTGTGA
>JAAHHN010000364.1 GCA_010672165.1 Spirulina sp. SIO3F2
ATTACGAAACGTGAAGCGTAAAGCCCCCGTTTTCTAAACGGGGGATATAAGCGAAGAGCTGAATTTATTCAGCCGTGATGTGGGTCATTGATGTAATTGAGGATACGTTGAGTACTCACCTTGCCCGTCGTATCAAACATATAAGAATGAGTCCAAAGGCTAGGGAGTTTCAATAATTCAGGGAACTCACGGCGAAGCAAGCGAGAAGACCGACCCTTAAACGCTTTAGCAACCTGAGCAATGGAATGGTGAGGGTCATATTCAACCAAGAGATGAACGTGGTCTGACGCCACCTCAAGAGCCTTGATAAACCAACCCTTGTCCTGCGCAACCGAGTGGAAAATATCAATGCAACGGAGCTTGAGTGGTTCATTGCGATGAAAGATACGTTTGCGACGACAGGGAATCCAAACCAGATGAACGGTGGCCAGTCCAAGAGCATGGTTGTAGTGGTGATAATTGGTTTTCAAATCCGTAGATGAATTGAACTCATCTACAGATTAAGGTATCATATAGAACATGAAAACGCTCAAGTTCAAGCTTTACCAACACAAGCGAAATCGATACCTCAAGCGGATAATTAACACCGCAGGTCGTATCTATAATCACTGTGTTGCGCTCCACAAGCGGTACTACCGCATCTGGGGTAAGCACTTGAGCTGTGCCCGACTCCAGAAGCACATTGCCAAACTCCGAAAACGAAATCCTTGGTGGCTGCAAGTCGGTTCTCAAGCGGTGCAGGATATCTGCCAGCGGATTGAGAAAGCGTACCAACTGTTCTTCAAACACAAAGAGAAAGGCGTTCGACCACCCAACTTCAAAAAGACCCGAAAATACAAATCCTTCACCCTCAAGCAAGCTGGGTATAAATTCCTTGGTGGCAATCGAGTGAGGATTGGCAACAAGGTCTATCAATATTGGAACTCTCGCCCCATTGAGGGCAAGGTCAAAACCGTGACGATTAAACGGACTCCCCTGGGAGAACTATTCATGATCGTCACGGTAGATACCCCGTCAGAGCCTGAAGTCAAAACCGAGACAGGTAAAATTGCTGGTTTTGACTTTGGACTCAAGACGTTTTTGACCTGTTCAGAGGGATTCAAGATTGATGCTCCCTTGTTCTTCAAACAGTCTCTCAAAGCGGTTCGTCAGGCTAGTCGAGAGCTATCCCGAAAGCAAAAGGGTTCAGCGAATCGTGAACGGGCTAGATTGAACTTAGCTCGCAAGTATGAGGACATTGCTAATCGACGGCGAGACTGGTTCTGGAAGCTGGCCCATCAACTCACCAATCAGTTTGATGTACTTTGCTTTGAGATGTTGAACCTCAAGGCGATGCAGCGGCTTTGGGGGCGCAAGGTGAGTGACTTGGCATTTCGGGAGTTCTTGCAAATTCTGGAGTGGGTAGCAACCAAGAAAGGGAAGCAGGTGGTCTATGTTGACCGCTGGTTCTCTTCGAGTAAGACCTGTTCGAGTTGTGGTTATGTTCTGGAGCATCTTGGTCTGGAGATTCGCCATTGGCGTTGTCCGATTTGCTCCGCAGAGAATGACCGTGATGAGAATGCGGCTATCAATATCAAAATGGCTGGGGCCTCAGCCATTGGGTTAGGCGATGTCAGACGGGCTTTGCCTGCTATTGCTGTTTGAGCCTTGAATCCCCCGTTTTCTAAACGGGGGAGTAGGTCAACACCTGTCAATTAGACGAGCAGCAGGTTGAGGTTCGGATTGCTGACAATGGTTCAGGGATTCCTGAAGCGACACAAGCCCATTTATTCGAGGCATTCTTCACAACCAAACCGCTGGGCAAAGGGACGGGGCTAGGGCTTTCAATCAGTCATCAAGTGGTTACGGAGATTCATGCTGGGACAATCACTTGCAATTCTCAAGTGGGCCAAGGAACTGAATTTGTAATTCGACTGCCCCTTTAATAGCCCTTTTATATAGTTAGATGCAGTTAAGACTCCTGGAACTGCTGAGCATAGAACTGGGCGTAGCGCCCATTCTGCGCCAATAATTCGCTGTGAGTTCCTGACTCCAAGATTTTGCCCTGTTCGAGCACAAAGAGGCGATCGGCTTTGCGGACAGTGGCCAAACGGTGGGCAATAACTAACACTGTGCGATCGCGCATTATACGCTCTAAAGCCTCTTGCACCAGCGCTTCTGATTCTGAGTCCAGAGCCGAAGTGGCTTCATCCAGGATTAAAATTTGAGGATTGAGGAAAATGGCGCGAGCGATCGCAATCCGTTGGCGTTGACCGCCCGAAAGCTTAATGCCACGCTCCCCTACATAGGTGTGGTAACCCTGGGCAAATTGACTAACGAACTGATGAGCATTAGCGATTTTGGCCGCCGCTTCCACGGCTGCAAGGTCATAGTCCACCTGACCAAAGGCAATGTTATCCGCGATCGTCCCAGAAAAGAGGGTCGTATCTTGGGGCACAATGCCAATCTGCTGACGTAGGCTCTGGAGCGCTACAGTTTGGATATTGACGCCATCAATCAAAATCTCGCCTGAGGCGGGATCATAGAACCGGGGCAACAGGTTCACAAGGGTGCTCTTGCCTGCTCCGGAATGACCCACCAATGCAATCATCTCCCCGGGCTGGATTTGGAAGCTCAAGTCGTGCAAAACTGGATGCTCAGGTTCATAGCCGAACATCACATCTTGGAATTCGAGCTTGCCGGAAACTGCGGGCAACGCGATCGCACCTGGAGCATCGCATACACTGGGCTGAAGTGCTATTAGTTCAAAGACGCGATCGACCGAAGCTTGGGCTTGTTTAAACTCGTTGTAGTTATTCGTGGTTAGGCTAATTGGGTCAATCAACAGGCCCACTGCGGCAAAATAGCTAATAAACTGGCTGCCCGTAAGATTGCCTTGGGCAATTTGCCACGCTCCCAGGAAGAAGATGAAAATCACACTCATGGCATATAAAAAACCCACAACCACGATCTGGAAGGCTTTGATCCGCTCGGCAGTGTAGCGAGCGCGACGGTTGGCTTCTGCTTGCTGCTGAAATTGGCGTAGGGTGTAGTCTTCCGCTGCAAATGCTCGCACCAGACGAATGCCGCCAAAATATTCAATTAACAAGGAGGAGAGATCTGCAATCCGGTTCTGGCTACGGCGGGAATATTGCAACAGCCGTTCACCAAAAATACCAATGAGAACGGCCAAAACTGGGCCCAACACCAACGCACTCAGGGTCAATTGCCAGTTAATCTTCACCATCATGCCCAACACCACAATAAGCTGCAAAACGCAGGGAATAACCTGATGAAACAGCTTATGAACAAATTCCCCAATGCGATCCACATCTTCCGTGAGCCGATAGGCCAAATCCCCCGTTTTGGTGGTTTCAAAATAGTTCAGGCTCAACCGTTGTACATGGGCATAGATCTGCTGCCGAATCTCCAGGGTGATTTGGAGAGCCGCCTTCGCCATAAGGGTATCTTGGGCGTATTGGGCGAGTTTATGAACCACAAACACCCCAGCGGAAATCCCCATCAGTTGGGCGCTACGACGCACATCTCCCGACCCCACGGAGTCAGCCATCCATTCGGCT
>JAAHHN010000365.1 GCA_010672165.1 Spirulina sp. SIO3F2
TGTTGTCAACTGGGGGTGCAGCTCTGGACGGCCGATCGCGGCTTAGTTAAAGGCAATCAGGTGGTGCTGGAAACATTGGCAGCAGTTCAAATCCAAGCTGATGCAATTGCTGCATTTCCACTGGATGCGCCTAGTCTTTGTCTTACAGCCCAAGCCAGTCGCCTCAAGCAATTACCACCCCATAGCCGCTATTTACTCTTTAGTGCGGCGTCAGTTTCTATCGCGGAGATTCAGGGGTTTCAGATTGATAGCGATCGGCCACTGGCAGCGCAGCTAGCACAAGCAGTGCGGTAGTGCCAACAAACAAATCGATATACCTAGTACCGCAGGGCGGAAGTTCAAAGTGCAGAGTTCAAAGTTCAAAGTGTCTGTATGACAGATATCGGGTGGATTTTGAATAGGTGGCTTACTTCCGCCGTCGAGTACTAGCTCTTAAGCATTCTCAATGTGCTCCATCGGAAAACCAAGTCGCCTTGCACCACCTAGCCCACCGGGTTATTTACTCTTCCAGCTCCCCAAGCTCCAGACACAACCCTTGGAATATCTTGGGGAAATTTGGCAAACGTATGGTGATTTAGTCCGCTTGCCGATTATGCCCGGATTCACCCTCCTGTTTGGTGCTCATCCAAGCCATGCCGAGCATATTCTGCTCACCCATAAAGATCGATACAAAAAAGCTGATTTCTTTGTACGGCCGATGAGCCTAGTTCAAGGCAAGGGACTGTTTACCAATGAAGGAGCAGAATGGCTAAAACACCGCCGTTTGATGCAGCCTGCATTCCATCAGCAGCAGCTGGTTGAGCTCTATGGCATGATGCAGGGTTGTGTACAGGCTCTTGTTACGGAATGGGCAGAAATTCCTGAGGATTCGGTCATTGATATTGCGGCAGCAATGAATACAGTCACACTCAAAATTGTCAGTATGGCTTTATTTTCGGTGGATATTAGCGATAAATCCAATCAATTGGGTCAAGCATTCCGCACTGCCTTGAACTATGTTTATTATCGTCTGAATACGCCATTAGCTTTGCCGATATGGATACCAACTGTTAGAAATCGTCACTTTCATCAAGCCAAACAAATCCTCGATCGCGTTGTCCTAGAAATCATTCAAGCCCGACGTCAAGACCCTACCTTGCGACCCGATTTATTGTCGATGCTCTTGGCTGCCCAAGATGAAGAGACAGGAGAGGGAATGAGCGATCGTCAACTTCTCGATGAAGTGATTACTTTGATCAATGCAGGTCATGAGACGACAGCCACAACGTTAGCTTGGACATGGTATCTGTTAGGAACCCATCCCAATGTGATGGCGAATCTACAGCATGAGGTGGATACTATTTTGCAGGATGAAGCTCCAACGTTTGCCCAGCTTGCTCAACTGCAATATACCCGTCGTGTACTCGATGAATCGTTGCGTCTGCGTCCGCCAGGGATGGGTTTGGTTCCAAGAGTAGCGCTTGAAGATGATGAAATACAGGGTTATTTCATTCCGAAAGGCTCGGTTTTTAATATTGTGACCTACTTTATCGGTCGCCATCCTGATTTTTGGCCAAATCCAGACCAGTTTGACCCCGATCGCTTTTTACCGGAGCAAGCGAAACAACGGTACAAGTTTGCTTATTTGCCCTTTGGTGCTGGCCCCCATGCCTGTATTGGCAAAAATTTGGCATTGATGGAAGCCACATTGATTTTAGTGATGATTATTCAGCGGTTTCACATTCAATTGGTTCCGAATCAAAGCATTGCCATTGATCCGCAATTCACGTTACGTCCTAAACATGGTGTTCAAGTCACGCTGCGACCGCGATAGTGTTAACCCTTGAATGATTTATAGGGGGCATAGCGATAATATTTGGGCCGCGAATCCAGGCGCACATGCAACCAAGCCACCCCGCCCCCAGCCGTATTCAGCCATAGGGGGCGCTCGCTCATCTGGGTTGCCACAGCCCGGCCAACTGCTTGCCATAGCGCGAGTGCTTGTTCAGTGGGAGCATGGCGGATAAAGGCAGCTAAATGTCCATAGGCAGACTGTTCCCCTCGGGGTGACGGCACCACCAGCAGCGCGTCTCCGCCCAGACTGTTGAACGTGACAATGCCTTGTCCGTCAGGGGTAAAGTAACCCTGAAACGTTCTGGAATCAACCTGTCGGTCTAGGCCAGGAGAATCCACCAAAACAAATTCAAATGGGCGATCGCCCGTCTCAAATGTGACCGCAGGAGTTTCCCAGCGATAGGCGCTAAACGGGGACTCAGTGAGCAACTGGGTGAAAAACACGTTAAACGGCTCATTGCTTTCCCACAAATACAAAACCTCATCAACGGAGAGTTGGCGCTTCTGTTGCCAGAGCTGGTAATGGTGAACGCGATCGTTAATCTTGGTTTGTTGAGCTTTAAACATCGTTAGGACTTACACCTTGCAAACTGTACATACCTTGCTCTAGCTCCGCTCTTCCCCCTTAAGCAAGTAGGGATGATTCTGGAAACAGAGACAATTCTAGAGCTCTCGTAGGGGTGTCAATTCCCGCGCCCAGACCCAACAAGAAAACAGCCAATAAACACTCGGTTACAGCGTCTATCAGGTTAGGACAGGGAAACTCTACTCCTACAATTAAACTGAGCGATTCATTCTTTTGCACTGGTTAGAGAACCAACCCTACTCTTAACAAGAGGGTTAACATCACCAGTGGCTTGAATCACTTTTGGGTTGTTGTTTAAGAGATTCGATTCTTTTTTTGAGGGAGTTGGTGAAGTTGGAGAGGGCTCACCAACCTTAATTCATCTTGAAAGTGCGTAAGTTCTAACCAGATTAACTCAAAATTCCCGTTAAATCCAGCTCAAATCCAGGTAACACCGCTTCTCCAGACACAGTAGTCGGCCACTCTAAAACTTCCACCTCTTGCCCGCAGCGATAAATCTCCACCCGCTGGTTTTGGGGATCAATCAGCCAGCCCAACCGCACACCACAGCGTTGATATTCCTGCATCTTGGCTTGCAATACCGTGAGGTTATCGGTGGCCGAGCGTAGTTCCACCGCAAAATCCGGCGCGAGGGGCAAAAACTGGTTGGGGCGAAGATCCAGCGCTTCAATCCTGGTTTTGAGCACCCAAGAGACATCGGGCGATCGTTCCGCACCATTGGGGAGTTTGTAGCCCGTTGAAGAATCAAATATCATTCCGGTTCCATCTTGATCAGTCCAATTCCCCAGACGCTGGGTGAGTTTGCTGTTCCGATTGCCGCTGCTCCAACCTGTGGGGGGCATGATAATCAGTTCTCCCGTGGCGGTGCGCTCTAAGAGCAATCCAAAGAAAAAAGAAGCCCAAGCTCAAGGAGGAAAAGGGGGAATTTCAACAAACCACTTTTCGAGACCCGGCAAACGACGGATACCTTGTTCTAAAAGGGTCATAGCCTGGGGCAGTAACTTGACGCCAGTGTTGTAAGTGCGAGTGACCAGAGAAACGGTCGGGTGAGTGCCTTTGAAGGTCAAACTTTGAGCCAAGCGAAGCACCGTATCA
>JAAHHN010000366.1 GCA_010672165.1 Spirulina sp. SIO3F2
GTAGCTCTTCTTTTATTCCAGCAATGTCAACAGCCTCGGGCTTAAGCCCATTCTCTAAATTCAGAAGTTGACGATGGAGCGTTTGAATCTTATTCAAATCTTCTGGGTCGCCCAGGATATTGGCTAAATGTTACCGTAGCAGCGGCGGAACCCGTACCCCCTGACCCGCTCGATGCGGGGCGGTTTTATCACCGCCAGGGTCGCTATAGCGAAGCGCTGGCCGCTTGGGAGCAAGCCTCTCAAGCCTTTGAACGCACAGGCGATCGCACCCAACAAGCCCTAAGCCTGAGTTATCTCTCGATGGTACATCAAGATTTAGGGAATTGGGCGGCGGCAAAGCAGACCATTGAACAAAGTCTGGCCCTGCTGACCCAAGATGCAGCCGCCCCCGCGATTCTGCTTGCCCAAGCCTTTAACACCCAAGCCACCCTTGCCTTCAACCAAAGCCAATTTCAAGCCGCCCATGACATTTGGCAACAGGCCCAAACCTATTACACAACGGCAGGGGATGAACTGGGCGCATGGGGGGCGCGAATCAACCAAGCCCAAGCCCTCAAAGAGCTGGGGTTTTATCGGCGGGCGAATGCTGAGTTGCTGACCATTAATAAAGCCCTGGCAGCCACCCCAGACTCAGATGTAAAAGTCATCGGTTTACGTACCTTGGGTAGCGCCTTGCAGGCCATTGGCAACGTCTACATCGCCTATGATGCCTATGCCCAAAGTTTGGCGATCGCCCAGAAGCTGGGATTAAAAACCCTCAGCAGTAGCCTCCACACTCAAATCGGCAAACTCGCCTTGCAACTGGGCAATGCAGATATCGCCTTGGAATATTTTCAAGTGGCGGGGGCCGATGCCATCCATCCCCTCGATACCTTGAATGCCTATTTGGGGGCATTGACGGTCTATATGGCGCGATCGCAATATCCAGAAGCCAATCTAGTTGCCGAGCAGGTTTATGAGCAACTGGTCACGCTGCCGCCCAGTCGAGCCCAAATCTATGGGGCGATTAATCTCGCCCATCAAGCCAATCAACTGCCCCAGCGAGGTCGCCGCCTCAGCGCGGGCCAACTCGATCGCCTGCTCGCCTCAGCCGCCGAATCTGCCAATCAATTTCAAGATCAACGGGCAGCAGCCCATGCCCTGCGCGAACAAGGCCAAGTGTATGAACAACAACAACAATGGGAACAGGCAATTGAGCTGACCCAACAGTCGGTGAATCGGGCACAGACGATCCGGGCTGATGATGTACTCTCCCAATCGGCGTGGCAATTGGCCCGTTTGCACCGCAGCATTGGAGAACGAGACGAGGCGATCGCGGCCTATACCGAAGCGGTGAACGCCCTACAAGCCTTGCGGGGTGACCTGATTGCGATTAGCCAAGACCTCCAATTCTCCTTCCGAGAAGGCGTTGAACCCGTCTATCGAGAATTGGTCTCGCTGCTGCTCGATGGCAACCCTAGCCAAACCGAACTGGAACAAGCCCGTAACACCATTGAAGGACTGCAACTGGCAGAGCTGGATAATTTCTTTCAAGAAGCCTGTTTAGATCTCGACGCGAAAACAATTGACCAGATTGACCCTAAGGCAACGGTTCTCTACCCCATTATTTTGTCGGATAAATTTGCGGTGATTGCGGCTCAGGGGGGCCAAGACTTGAAATATTACACCACGGGGATCAATCAACAACAATTGGATCAGCAATTGCGTCAACTGCTCGCCAGTCTGCACCCCTCAGAAGGTCAACCGCAGTTTTTGGCCAATGCCCAGCGGTTGTATGACCTGTTGATTCGTCCCGCCGAGGATCAACATCTGCTGGATCAGACCGAGACGATGGTGTTTGTGTTGGATGGGTTGCTCCGGAATATTCCCATGTCGGTGCTCCACGATGGCCAACACTATCTGATTGAGAAATATGCGATCGCCCTCTCTCCTGGTTTACAGCTCTTGAGTGCTCAATCGCTCGATCAGCAAAATTTCAAGGCTTTAGTCGGTGGGTTAAGCGAGGCACGAGGCGGTTTTAGTGCGCTGCCAGAAGTTGAGCGAGAGGTGGAAACGATCTCCCAAACAGTCTCTTCTGCCAAGCTTTTAAACGAAGAGTTCACCAGTCAGGCGGTGGGCGAAGCTCTCAAAAACAGCCCTGTGGATGTGGTGCATTTGGCAACCCACGGGCAGTTTAGCTCGAACCTAGAAGATACGTTCTTCCTCACCTGGGAGGATCGGATTAATGTGCGAGAGTTATCGGAGATTCTGCAAGACCGGGAACAGTTTCGGCAGCAGGCGGTGGAATTGTTGGTGCTCAGTGCCTGCGAGACGGCTACAGGCGATGATCGCGCCACGTTAGGGTTAGCGGGTTTAGCGGTCAAGTCCGGGGCGCGATCGACGATCGCAACACTTTGGCCCATTAAGGATCAGGTGGCAGCGGAGTTGATGATTGATTTTTACCACCAGCTCCGTACACCGGGTTACACCAAAGCAGAAGCCCTCCGCCAAGCGCAGCTCCATTTGTTGGCGGATGAGAATTATCGGGAGCCGTTCTTTTGGTCGCCGTTTATCTTGGTAGGGAATTGGCGTTGAGGAGGACGTTAAAGAAACTGCACCTGATTACGCCCTGCCTTCTTAGCCTGATACAGCGCCTTGTCCGCTCGTTTAATCATCTTAGCCACCGTATCCTCCTCCCGTTGCTCCGTCGCGCCAATACTCACCGTCAAGCTAATCGTTTGCTGATCCTGTTCGACCATCAACACCTCGATCGCCTGCCGTAGACATTCCGCAATCACTTGAGCCATATCCATATAGGTGTTGGGCAGCACGATCGCAAATTCCTCACCGCCAAACCGACCCAACAGGCCCCCATCTCTGAGGGTTTGCTGGCAGGTGTCCGAAATAAGCTTGAGTACCTGATCACCATAGGGATGACCGAAGGTATCGTTAATCCATTTGAAGCGATCAACATCCAACATCAACATTGCCAGGGGTCGGTTTTCTTGGTTAGCCTTACGCAATTCCAGTTCAGCGAGTTCTAGAAACGAGCGTCGATTATAAATCCCGGTCAGCGGATCGACTTCAGCCAGGCGTCTGAGTTCATGCTCCATCATCTTGCGATTGGAGATGTCATTAAAGGAAAAGAGCACACATTGTTCTTGGTCATAGGTTAGTTTTACCCCTGATATCAATGCCCAAAAGACCCCTTGATTCACCCGATTCAACTCGGTCTCAAAATCGACGGTTTGGTCAGCATTGCGGATTTGGTTGAGGAAAAGCTCTCGATCTTGGGTCTTGTGCCAAAAGTCCGTTTCGTCGTAGCGCACTGCCTCCACCAGTGGAAAGCCCAGGAGTTGGGCGGCTCGCTGGTTAATAAAATGGAGTTTGCCTGTGCGGGGGTTGCTGATCACCACCGGAAATGCAGGCGAATTAAGGATCGTTAGGACGCGATCGCGGCTACCATGCAATGCCTGGGTAACGGTGGCAATTTTTTCCAAAACGCGATTGTAATGATAAGCCACA
>JAAHHN010000367.1 GCA_010672165.1 Spirulina sp. SIO3F2
GAAAAGCATTTCTATGTGAGAGAACGCTTATGATGACAGGTTTGTATCATCCCGAAGAATTCAGGGACAACTGTGGTTTCGGACTGATCGCCCATATGAAAGGCGATGCCAGCCACAAGTTGTTGCTGCATCACTGTTGTAAGCCTCAACGGAGGATACCTCAGATCCAGCTCAGTATACTAAGCGTGTTTTTCATCCCGTTTGCCCTAGCGCTTTTTGCGGGCAATCCAGGTGCTGCTGAAAGATTAACTGCTGCTCCCATCATCACCAATTGCATCCGATCAAATCATTTCTACTACTACAGTCTTTGAATCCACACCTATGGATGAATCTTTCACTGCTGCTGCCTTGGACTATTCGGCCGCTTGTCATACGGTTCACCGTCCGTCGCCGTTTCAATCTGGCCAACCCCGAACTGCTGTAGCCTCCGATTGGTCACCTGTTTGGCTCATGAAGCCGCCATTGACATCTGTGCAGCTGCTCACGCTTCAGCAACAAATTCTGGAGATGATTGCTACAGACCAAAACTTGGACACTATTCTGTGCGCAGTACTTCAGGGCATTACCACTGCGATCGCCGACATTGAAGCGGTTATCTATCCCGTTGACTGCCAGCGTCAGTGCTTAGCACCCGGCATCAGTTATGGCTACAGCGCTAAATGGTTACATCATCTCTGTAATACCCCACTCTCATCAGTTGCTCAGGAGTTGCTTGAGCATGCCAGTCCCCCGATAACCCACTCAGCAGAATTTATGCTGATCAACCCCTCGGAGATTGTGAGCGATCGCGCCTTGGAACAGTCAGGTCTAACTCACACTTGGGGCACTTCTATATTGGATTCTCAGGGCAAAACTACAGGCGTTCTGCTCTTGGGCTCAGCGGCCACTCGTATCCTCAACCCAGCCGAGCAAAACCTCTTAGAAGTCGCCACTCATTTGGCTAGTATCGCCATTGAGCAAAAGCAAGCACGGGTGGCAACCCAGCAAGCCCAAGCTCAATACCGCGATATTGTTGAGCATCTGAGCATTGGTATTTTTCAAACCACACCGGCTGGACAATATCTCAGTGCGAATCCAGCTCTAGCGCAGTTGTATGGCTATGATTCCCCTGCCGAGCTTGTGGCGGCTCTCACTGATATTGGTGATCAACTGTATGTTGACCCGTCACGCCGTATAGAGTTAATCGCATTGATGCAGAGCCAGGGTCGAGTCGCCAGTTTTGAATCCCAAGTCTATTGCCGCGATGGCCAAATGATTTGGATTTCCGAAACCATGCGCTCAGTCTGTAATGAGCAGGGCCAATTGCTCTACTATGAGGGCACGGTTGAAGATGTCACCGCACGCCATATTGCTGAAGAGCGTTTGTTGCATGGGGCATTGCATGACAGTCTAACCGAACTGCCAAACCGGGCCTGTTTTTTGGATCGGGTGCAACAGGCGATCGCCACCCCCAATACCTATGCAGTTCTGTTCATTGATCTCGATCGTTTCAAAGTAATCAACGATAGCCTGGGCCATTTGGTAGGCGATCAATTGCTGCAAGCCGTTGCTCGTCGTTTGCGATCGTGTTTAGCACCAATGCACCTATTTGCACGTTTAGGGGGGGATGAGTTTGCGCTACTGCTCACTGAGATCCAATCTGTGCAGTCTGCCATGACGATCGCGGAGCAATTACTGAACCAACTTCAGCAGCCCTTTCAACTGCACCAGTATGAGGTATTCGTTGAGGCAAGTATCGGGATTGCCTGGGGACGGGATTGTTACACAACCCCAGAAGCCGTTTTACGGGATGCAGACATCGCCATGTATCGGGCGAAAAACAGTCGCTGTCAATATCGCTATCAGGTCTTTGATCCACAAATGCAGGTGCAAGCTCACCAGCGTCTACAGTTGGAACATGATCTCCGCTATAGCATTGAGCGTCAGGAACTGAGTCTCGTCTATCAACCGCTGATTAATTTAAAGAACGGCCGTCTACAAGGCTTTGAAGCCCTCTTACGCTGGCATCATCCAAAGCGCGGTGCTATTCCACCAGATGTCTTCATTCCCATTGCTGAAGAAACCGGCCAAATCCATGCGATTGGCATTTGGCTGTTTGAGCAGGCCTGTCAGCAACTCCAACAATGGTCAGATAGCTCTGTCTATCTCAATGTCAACCTCTCGTTACTGCAGATTCGAGAGAAAGCTTTTTTGCCCCGCTTACAAAATCTTTGTGTATCCCATCAGATTCAGCCCCACCGTCTCAAATTGGAATTAACCGAAAGCTGTCTTCTGGGTGGGGATGCTGTCCATCACTCTCAGCTCAACACGCTCAAGGAGATGGGGTTTAGTCTCTGTGTTGATGATTTTGGGACGGGCTATTCCTCCCTGAGTCGTTTGCATACTTTGCCCATTGATGCACTGAAAATCGATCGCACCTTTGTGCAAGATTTAAGCACCCAGGAGCATGCAGTTCCTTTCATCAAAACGATGGTGGCGTTGGCCCAGAGTCTGTCTTTAGAACTGGTTGCGGAAGGAGTAGAGACGGCGAAACAAGCAGAAATTTTACAGATGCTGGGGTGTCATACGGCTCAGGGTTACTTTTGGGCTAAACCCTTAGATGCTGCTACTGCTAGTCAGTGGGTTGCCAAGCAAATGCGGTGAGCCTAAAGTCGCGCTCACAGAACTATTTATCGAGAAATGACAGCTTGAATCTTTGCCATCAATGCTTCCCAACGCTGCTTATCCTCAGCATATTGTGTATTCGCTTCCGCTACGTTTGTTTCGCAAGCTGGACATACTTCTTCATCTGGCAAGATGAACTGATTGCAGGCTTTACAGCGCTCCAGTTCTGGGGGAACTCTCCCTTCTGGATTCTGGTCATAAACTTCAGCTTCAGGGAAATTCACCGGGATTTGCACATCAGTTTGCTGCGGCATACCTTGCCAATTGATGACAGCATCCGTTTGGTTTTCCGGAACAGATTCTCGAATCACTTCAAACCGACCCACCGCAAACGAACTTTGAGCGGCATCTTCAACTTTGCGAATTCGCTCCCGTAGTCCCTGCTTATTCAGTTCTAACGCTCGATAATGGCAATAGGGGTTATTGCCTGGTTTACCGAGGAGTGAATGGGATGTCCATGTGCATCCCCCACGACAAACATCTGCGTAATAACAGGTGCGACAGAAACCCCACAAGTCATCCACAGATCTCAGTCGACCAAAGTGAATTTCTGGGCTGGTGTTCCAAATCTCTTCAAGCGATAACTCTCGAATATTACCACCAGCATAGCCAACGGTCGGCAGTGAGGGGCAGCCTTTGACTGTGCCATCTGCTTCCAGGGCGATCGCGGTTTGCCCCGCAGTGCATCCTTTCCAATGGGGCACTTCTGCAATATTGCGTAACTTGTGTTCGTAGGGGCCGAAGTAACCAATGTTATTACCCAAAGCCATTGTGAGCCC
>JAAHHN010000368.1 GCA_010672165.1 Spirulina sp. SIO3F2
ATCTCAAAAAACGATTACGCTGGTTACGACCTGCGACTTTGAATGACTTACGTCTACTCATCCGCGAACAACTCCTGAAACTCGAACAAGCGACTATTGCCTCTATTGCAGGCAGAAAGAGCATTTTGGATGCCTTATCTGTAGCTGGCATTTTGTGATTTGGTATTAGTTTAGAGTTTGAACAAACAGCAAAACATCCGCAATTTAGCGTAATCATTCCCGGATGGTTTAGCATTTAGCCTGTAGATAAAGATTATTCACTGTGGGAAGAAAAGCGACGAGCATTTCTACACCGGGCTCAGTTAACCCTAATAATAGGGGAATACAACACGAGTGTTTGCGCCTGAATGCTGGGCAACAGTTCACGGTTTCGGTTTGGGTTTGACGCTACTACAGAACATCTATTCAGTTGCCTCGTCTATGACTCCTCCTTTCAAGCGCCCTCGAATTATTTCGCTCCGCATCCTGCTGACTGTTCCCTTCTTGCTCGAAATTTTTGCTGCGGTAGGACTGACGGGTTGGCTTGCCCTGCGCAATGGCCAGCAGGCGGTCAATGATCTTGCTGAACAACTCCAATATGAAGTGAGCGATCGCATTACCCAACAAGTTGATGGTTTTCTCACCACGCCCACTAAAATCAATGCCTTTAACGCGCAGTCCCTACGTTTAGGAGATCTCTCTATTGATGATCCGATCGGCCTGGAACAGCGTTTCTGGCAACAAATCCAGGTTTACACCACGCTGAAGCATATCTACTTTGGCAATGAGCAGCTGGGTTACTATGTCGGCGCAGGGCGGCAACAAGATGGTGTAACCATTAAAGCTAACGAGAATTTCCAACCGGGAAATCTTGACCTCTGGATGACTGATGAGCAGGGTCAGCGCACCGAACGCATTGAGCGCACACCTGATTACGACCCCCGTCGCCGTGCTTGGTATCAAGATGCCATTGCCCAGGCTAAACCCGGCTGGAGCGAGATTTATAGTTTTATTAGCGATCGCCAGTTGGGTATTTCTGCAACTTACCCAATTTTCGACGATAACGGTCAGCCCCAAGGCGTTTTGGCGGTGGACTATCAATTAGATGGTGTCAGTCAGTTCCTGGCTTCTGTGCCAGGCACGGATAACGATACCACGTTTATCATCGAACCCTCCGGGCTTTTAGTCGCATCCTCCACCACTGAAGACCCCTTTATTTTGGACGAGCGTACAGATGCTGAACCCGAACGTCTCTTGGCCGTAGAAAGCACGATTCCAGCCATTCGGCTGACTGTGCAAGCCCTGCAAGCTCAAGGCCAAGATCTAGCAACGTTAGCAGAACCACTGCAATTTGTGTACCACATGGATGGCGAACCTCAATTTGTTCGCGTGGTTCCCCTCAAAAGCGAAACGGGTCTGAATTGGCTTATCGCCGTGGTGATTCCTGAATCAGATTTTATGGCGCAGATTCATGCCAACCGTCAAAATACTATCTTGCTCTGCTTGGTAGCACTGGCGATCGCCACTGGCATTGGTATTTGGACTTCCCAACGCTTGAGCCGCCCGATTTTCTATCTTAGTCAAGCCGCAGCCCGGATTGCGGGGGGGAACCTCCAGCAAAAGCTCCGTCGCTCCCGGATCAAAGAACTCGATACGGTGGCCACCGCGTTTAACCAAATGTCCGACCAGCTCGAAGATTCATTCCGACAAATGGCAGAGCAGCGGGATTCATTTGCCCGGTTTGTACCCGTGGAATATCTCGAATTTTTGCGCCGCGATAGTTTGGTGAATGTGCAACTTGGAGAACATGTGAGTCGCGCCATGGCGATTTTCTTCTCAGACATTCGCGCCTTTACCACCCTAGTTGAGCAAATGCATCCCAAGGATGCGTTTCGCTTTATTAATGCTTATTTTGGCAAAGTGTCTCCGATTATTCGCAATAACCAGGGCTTTATCGTCAAATATATAGGTGATGGCATTATGGCCGCTTTCCCCCGACATGTTGATGATGCAGTGGAAGCAGCCATTACCCAAATTGCCCAGATCGAGCAGTTCAATCAAGAAAATATCATTACGAACCAACCCAGTATTCGAGTCGGGATGGCGATCCATGTTGGCCATGTGATGGTGGGAATTTTAGGTGAACAGGGTCGTTTTCAAGGCGATGCATTTTCTGATCATGTCAACCTAGCTGCGCGTCTTGAGGGACTCACCAAGCTTTATGGCACATCAGTTCTGATTTCCGAGTCAGCAAAAGCCCAACTCAGTGACCAGTATCAACTCCGGTTCCTCGATCGTGTCGCGGTGAAAGGCCGTACCGAGGCGATCGCCATCCACGAAGTCCTGGATGCAGAATCCCCTGAACAACGTGATCTCAAACTTAAGACCCAAAGCAACTTTATAGCAGCGATCGCAGCCTATCAAGCGGGTGAACTGGACAAATCCCAAACCATCTTTGAACAGATTCAAGACCTCAATCCCAGCGATCAGGCGGTGTCCCTTTACCTCGAACGAATTGCGAGTTTGCAGACTCACGGTTTACGCCCAGATTGGGATGGTGTCTGGCGATTTACGGAGAAATAATCGGAAATTCTTGTGAGAACAACAGTCGATAATGCTCCACACCGACAGCTTGGGCAAACTGCTGCTCAGTCATTTTCAAAAGCTCTAGGGGCACGGATTTCCAGAGTTCACGGCTCTGCCAATAGATGACCACAACTAGCTCATGGGAATGTGCTTGATGGACTGGGAAGTGGTCATTTTGAGTGGGTTGCCAATATTCCTTACGGAGGAAGCCCGGTTGTGTAGAGAGAACGGGCGTCCAAATCTGGGCATCTTGTTCCAAAAACAAGGCACGTGCAGACGGATTAATCCAAAACTGTAGCCATTCAACAATCATTGAGGTGAAAGTGAATTGATGAAATTCCATACGACAATCCCACCGCGCCAGAACCGAAACTCAAGGAGATAGAGAGGGCGAGGTGGGATTTTGTTGATCGAACGACTGCAATGGAAAGAAAAAATAAAGATAGTAAAGTCAAAACATTACTAGCGGTTTACACAAACCCAACTTTAAATCTCTAAACTGAATCCACTATCACCGTTTCAGGTGAGATGATTGCGGCCCTATTTCTAGGATGTGTCGCCTAGCTTCACCAGTGAATGTATGGCGCTCAAAGTGATGTTGGGTTGATTGAGAGCAGGAATGACACAAAGCTTTCAATCACTTAGTTAAGAAAGGTTTGTCTTTCTCTTGTGTCTGAATTAAATCTAACGTGATTCTTTAAGCGTGACAACCCCTCTTTACTGAACTTTACGTTGGCGTGAGTATTGCCAGAGAAACTGTTGCAATCATGCGGCAATTCATCCTTTAACTTGCGGTCAGAATTGTCTGGGCTGCCCGATGAACGAGCGCATGACGAGCCACCAGTACTTG
>JAAHHN010000369.1 GCA_010672165.1 Spirulina sp. SIO3F2
GAGGGCCCAAGTTGGATTGCACTTCATCACCAAGTTGAATAGATTCAATTGGTTTCGTCTGACCATCAGCCATCAATACTAAAGTCCCTTGGCCAAAACAGCTACTAGGTTGAGGTTTATATCGACTTAGAGAACCCCACTGGCAAAAACTGTTACTGTAGCCATTCGGCCAATTACCAATATATGGTTTAGGCTGAGGAAAACTAAGAGGCCAAACAATTTCAGTTACCAGTTCGGGCATTGATGATGAGATTGCTTCAGATGTGGCTTTTAATCTCATTACATCGTTTCCAGAAAGAGGACTATACCAACTGGTATAGCCTCCGGTCCACCAACTGCCAGCATCGACTTCAATCGGAACATTAAGACCCTTTTTTTTGTAGTTGGCGATCGCAGTATCTACATCCGAATATCCCAGAGCCTTTAATGCTATCCACAAGTTGAACAGAAACCATGTCGCAGCATTAGTACTATCTCCACCCATAGAAATCGCTTGGTTGATATTAGCAGTAAACTGGCCATTAGAAATCGCTTGGTTGAGCAAAGCACTCGCTGGCTCCATTTCAGACGCTGATATTGCCTTTAAAGCAGTCGTTGTGGGCTCATAGCCTGCTTCAAAAACAGCTAGATAACTAGCTGCCAAAGCTGGCTTTAAAGCGTTGTTTGAATCCCCTAAATCTGTCGAGAGTTGAGACGTATTAAAACCAATAGAAGAGATCTTTTGTTTAATCGCATCGGTCAAAACAGCTACAGCGTAGTTGCTCCACCAACTACTGTCCAAGCCACTGCTGACCCCCTGGATTAATGAAGCAGCTTTTGCTCCTACGTTGGATTGGCTAACACCATGAAAAAATGCATCTTGATAACCAGAGTAAGAACCCTTATAAGTATAAGAAATTCTTGTACTAATCGAGTTACTCGTGGGTGTTGGAGCAATTGTATCGTTGGGCAAGTTGATTGCAAGCAAGTTGACCAAAGCTAACTTATGGGAACTATCCCATTCATGATCTCCATAATAAGGAAAGGCATCAATTAAAGCATTAACTTTTGCCGTAAAACTAACACTGATTAAGTCTGATGTCTCAGCATCACTGTTCTGACTTAAGCCAGCCATAGACTGGCTTAAGTCAGTAGCAAACTGCTGTTCATATTGTGCATAAGTTGTCATTGTTATACTCCAATTACTCATCCGATGAGAGAAACCGACATAGAGCAATTAATTGCTCTATGTCAAAGGTCGAGATTAGATAAACACGTCCACTAACCAGCCGGAAGTGGAGTCACAGCAATCGTGAAATCGGCAGTGGCAGAGCCATTATTGCTCAGTTGAGTACTGTTAACTGTTATGGAGCAGGCAGTTTGACTGGTAGTTGTAGGCGTGGATTGACCATTCGGGCTAATGACACCTGTTTTCGAACTAAAGCTCAGAAAACTTGGCAAACTGCCAGTGAGCGAATAAGTAAGTGGTGTACTCGGTTTTATCCCATAGCTCGGCGCAAATTGCTCGGATGTCGATGGCTTTATTGGCACACTTGAGCTACTTTGAAGGAAACTCAAATTCACCATCTTCATAAAGTTTGGTGCAAGACCAGACATATTCAAAGTAAAAGTCGTACCGCTGCTATCACTATAGCCAACCCCAGAGGAGGTCGCTACTAGCCAGCCAGAAGCTTGAGAGGGGGCATAGTTACCCTTGCTATCTGGAAGAACCGGTTGAAAGGTGAGTCCCAAGGAAACGAGAGACTCCTCTTTATTAGCAGTTGTCGTAGTTGTTGCATCACCTTGGGGGTGACTTAACCAGGTTTGAGTGAGAACAGTGGGTTGGCCATTTGTGGTATTGGCTTGGTTCTGAGTAGAACTCATTTTGGGCTGAAAGCTAATGGTATGATCACTCATCAGACTCAGAAAAACAGAAGTAACGACGGTTTCAGTCTCTTGATTAGAGCTATTTTGTTCTTCTTTTTGAATTGCAATTATCGTTGCAATCTGACTCATCCCCACACCATTGGTTTGAGCATTCCAAACACAACTGGGTAGAGCTGTAGCAGAACCCAACGAAATGGAACCATCAGGATTTGCAACCAAAGCTTCACCAGATGTCAAAGTGAAGCCTTTCATTAACAGATTTCCATTATTTGTGTCAGCATAGGGGAGAGCGTAATCAATCGCACTATCCTTGGCCGCAACATAGAAACCTGCGGGTTTAACATAGTCATCAACAAACTCTTTGACAGGATCAGGTGGCGTATGGAATAGCTCATAGAGCATCAAGCCAAGACCGACTAAAGCAGCCACAATTGCAAGTGGCCCGGCAAAGGCAATCATTGTTGCCAGAGTCCCTTCCGCCGCAATAATTCCGCCTTCAACTAGCCAGCCACCGACTAGACCAAACAAGGCAAGGGAAGCCCCCACAATGTTAATGATATTGGCTGCTAGGTCTAATCCGGATGCCCCAGTCGCAATAAAGTAAATACTTAAAGCGATCCCAGCGAGAATAAACACTGGTCCAATCCGAGTTGCAATAAACTCGTCTAAATTATTGCCAAATATCCGTGCAGTCCAGGAAACTTGTTCTTCCTCTTCTTCTCCAAACAACGCAGCAAGTCCCAGATCATCTGCTTCTTCCACTGAACCTGCGACACCACTGAGCCACCGAGCCGTTGTGTTGCCAATTTTAACAAGACCTGCATCCACTTGGCTGGCTTCCCCCTGAGCCAGAATACGACTCACGGCTGCGACACGCTGGAGGGCGGACATTCCATCTACGTTGAAAATGGCAGCGATATTGACTCCCCGCTTAACCACTGCTGCCAAAATTTGTAGTCCTAATTGCACAGTGTCAGTGATGACCGCAGCTTTTTGACCCGGACTTAGCTTGTCCCAATCTTTATATTCAGAGAAAAGGTTGAAAATAGCTAGGCCAGTTATACCCCCAATTAATACACTGCCAAATATATTTCCTACCTTTGATAAAGTAGGAAATTTAGTTGAAAACCAGGTCAACCATTTCTCCGCTATGATAGGAAGTGCTAAGGCCTGCTCAACAGTTTCGGCTAGCGAATTTAAAGCCTTGATCGATTCCTTGAGAATCCGATCAGCATTTTTCTGATCTAAGATATTTTTGATTTGCTGAGCCGCTTGAGCAATGTCTTTATCTTCGCTGTCGATATTCTGAGCAACAAAGGCTTCTAGGTATTCTTTAATAAGCTCAAAACTGTCTGCTTTACCTGTAAACCCATACATACTGGGCAGAATATTCGTCGCCAGAAAAATGTTGATTGTTTTGTTGTATTGCTGAGCAAAATATCCCGAAGGATCAAGTGCAGTCAGCACAGTAACATTTTGCTGAAAAAGTCGCGTTAGGGAAGTTCCATCTGTGCCGCTGGACATTGCGATGG
>JAAHHN010000037.1 GCA_010672165.1 Spirulina sp. SIO3F2
TTATGACCTCCCCCCTGCCCACAGTTGAGACGCTCCCCTCTAAACCCCCAACTGGACGTATCCTGTGGATCGACAATATTCGAGCGATTGGTATTTTGCTCGTGGTCTTTATCCATACCGGGCGCTTTGAAGCTGCATGGTTCGTCTATATCTTGTCGTTTTTCATGCCCCTGTTTTTCTTCTTGTCCGGGTTGTTTGTCAAAGATAGCCTGCGCGAGAAACCGTTTGGCCCCTTCCTGCGCGATAAAGCGCTGCGTCGCCTGGTGCCCTATTTCGTTTTTAATATTCTGAGCTATGGGTTTTGGGCAATCCTAATCCGACCCATGAGAGACGGAACCGTTGACCTTCCCCCGTTAATGCAACCATTGCTCGGCATTTTTTATGGGGTTGGTGGGTTTGGCTGGCTTCGGCACAATATCAGTCTGTGGTTTTTAGTCTGCTTGTTCGTTACAGAAGTGGCGTTTTATTTCTTGATTCGGCTGCCCTCCAAACGCTATTTGGTCATCGCCTTAGGGATATGCAGTATTGTCGGCTATGGCTTCTTTGCCTTTACCATTCCGCTTAACTATGAACTGGCCTGGATACCCTACTCCCTCCCCTATCGTTTGCCTTGGGGCTGTGACTTAATGCCAACAGCCTTAGTGTTTTATGGTGCGGGCTACCTCGCACGTCCCTATGTGCTCAGCGATCGCTTTCGCACCTGGCTACGTTGGGGCATTATGGGCGGAGCATTTGCCGCCTATCTGGTGGGGACATCTTTGAACCCTGGCAAAGTAAATTTTGTGTTGGGGCGATATGGTAACTTTTTCTGGTTCTATCTGGCCGCGTTTGGGGGGATCTTCTTTTGGCTCCATCTTTGTCAACTGATTAAACCCAATCGAGTGTTAACAGCCATTGGGCAAAGCTCACTGACCATTTATCTTTTACATCTGTTGGCTTTTCCATTGATTACGGGAGTTTTGACCCTTATTTTGCAGATTCCCAATGATTCATTAAAAGGTGTCTGGTGGGCAGCGATGCTCTATACCAGCATTACTGCCGCGAGTCTGATTCCAGTCCATTATTGCTTGAACCAGTATTTGCCGTGGTTGGTCGGACACAATCCCCGTCGGCGTTCCCCCTAAGTTTCGGGAAGCATCTGTAAGCAGTTAAATACCTTACAGCCCCTGTGTATCCAGACTGTCAAGTTCTGCTAGCAGTTTCTCCATAAACTGTTGACTTTGACCTGCTTTATGCAGGGGAATTTCATTCACCGCTAGCATTTCTTCAATACTGTAGTCATCATCACTATCAATCACATCAGAGAGCCAGTTTACTAACCGCTCAGGATGATCGAGGAGTTCGTTAGCAAACTCAAGGGGGGTTTTGCCGGAGTTTTCAGCCACCACTTTGGTCGCCAGACAAAAGTTCAAGAGCTTACCCAGGGTGGTTTCTGGTGTGGTACACATCAAAAACGCCATTGTTTGGGCTAAAAGCTGTTTCTTTTCCATAGCGAGTGAGCGGTAAAATGCGACCTCAAGATATCACAGATTTTTGTGCTCAGGTTGTGTCTCTGCACTCATTCTGAATGCAAGCTGCTTGCAAAGTTAAAGAACAAGGTTGGTGGCGAATTAAGAACATAACTCCGTTGTCCAATCTTGAGAGCCACGCTCTTCCCAACAACGCCACTGTTCGCCAACCCACGTGATTTGCCAGTCTAATTCTGCATCCCAAACCAGCTCGACTTGGAAGCGCTGCGCCGCGATCGAATCATCTGCCAAGCCCACAACAGTGATGTTTACGGTTGCCCGAAATGCTCCATCGCCTCGATGGTAGTCAATCGTAAAGCCTTCAGAGCGTCGCCCCTCCCGTTCAACCGTTACGGTTTTAAACATGTCCATTGCCACTGTTCGGGGGTCATAGCCCGAGAGGCTAAACCGTTGCGCAAACTGACTGGGGTCAATCTCTTGGTATCCCTCGTAATTGTCAAGTGAATAGGCTGGACTTAAGCAGCCCCACATCAACAGGGCAGCGATCGCCCCCACGCCTTTAATTCCTAAATGTTTCAACATAATTTACCAGTCTCCTTGTAAGGTGAATGCTGCCCAATAGTAGGGGGCAGCCCATTGGTCTTGAGCCGCGATCGCCTGTTGAGCTGCTCGTAAAGCTGCTGCGGGTGTTGCTTGCTCCGTCAGCAATTGTCGATAAAACTCACTCATCAACGCTGCTGTTGCGGCATCATCCACTTGCCACAAGCTAGCCACCACCCGTTCTGCTCCGGCATACATAAAGCCGCGGGTCAGACCAATGAGTCCCTCGCCTCGCACCAGCGGACCTGTCCCTGTTTCGCAGGCACTCAAAACCACCAATTCCGCCGCCAAATCGAGATTATAGACATCATTGAGTCGCAAAAAGCCGTTTTGGGGCTGACCCGTCTCATCTATTAACGACATCACAATGCCGGATAACTCTGGCTTTTGGGTATTCACAAAACCGTGGGTGGCAAAATGGACAAACTGTGCTGTACCCAAATCTGGATTAAATGCCGCTGCTTTACTTGCGGCAAAACCAAAATGGGCTTCAGATTGGGCTGCGGGAACCAGCTCCAAAATTGCTTGGGCCTCTTGGCGCGTTCCGGGCAAACGTGTCCAACTAATGCCCACATCTGACGCTGCTCGGCTCACTTGTAAGGTTGCCAACACTGTATCTTGCAAACCTCCTTTCACTACCCGCTCATCTGTAGCTGTAAACACCGGATCAGCCATAATCGCTATAGTTTTGGCGGGTTGTGAGCGTTGGGCGTCGGTCTTGCGCAACGTCGCCAATGTGGAAATAGAGGGCAAACTGACAATTTCATACTGGTTAATCAGTGGTGCGTAGCCATCACTATCTGGCTGAGTTAAGGCAGCAAAGGGCACATATTGCAGCGCTCCATCACTGACCACTAATAGTCGTTTGCCGGTTAGTTGTTCCTGCACAGGAGCGAGTAAGGGCTGGCTCAGGGCTTGAGCTGCATCGTAGAGGCGTTCTGGTGAAGTGGCTGATCGCAGTCGCCGATTAAACGTCTGGGTTAAGCTTGCCAATTCGGCCCGCGGCGGCAAAACATAGCTCTTGAGTTCCTGCTGGCTGACCAGCCACAGATGGCTTTGCTGCTCCCCGAGGGAATATTGCAATAACACCGTATCTGCATCCAGCAATTGCTGAATCGCTTGTAATTCCAGAGGTTGGGGATATTGAATCTGGGCATATTGGGGGTTGGCAGCACGGATTTGGTTTTGAATGCTTTGGTACTGTCTGAGGAGACGATCGCGCTCCGTTTCAATGCCAGCCGTGTCTGCGGCTTGGGCCAGGGCGGCAATCCGTCGTGTTTCCAAAGCTTCGAGTTCTTGAACGACAGCCGCTTCACGTTCTAAGAGCGTTGGCTCAACCCCTTTTCGAATGTCTACATTGGCCTCAGCCAGCAGCCCCAATAACCCTTGGGTGCGGCGGCGCTCATCAGCCTGTAGGGCTTGCCCGTCATAACCATTCCCAGGTTCCTGCTGGTGCAGTCGCATAAGGATATCAATGTAGAGGTCGTAATAGGTTTGCACTGAGGCAAAAAAATCTTGGCGGCTGCGAGGGTTTTTGAGGCGACGACTGTAGATTTCAAGTTCGCGGATGACTTTGCGGATTTGGGTGAGTGCTGCTGCATAGTCCCCTTGATCTCGTTGGACTTGGGCGATCGCACTCCAGGTCTCCAGGTAGTCATACCAACTGTTGGAGCCTGAGCTGTTGATTAAAATCTGGGTATTACTCACCTGCAACGCCTTTTCATAGAAGTCGAGGGCGCGATCGAGCTGCTTGAGCTGCTGGTAAGCATCGCCTTGATACTTCAAAATGTCCCAAGTCTGGCGCACATCTGTCGCCATTGCTTGTTCTAAGTAGCGCAATGCTACCTGGGGTTGGCTTTGTTTGAGCTTAATTCGCCCCATGTTGACCAAAACATTGACTTTGCGGTTGGCAAGGAACGAATCCCGCTCATAGGCTGCCAGCGCTTGCTGATAGTAGTTCAACGCCGCATCCAAGCGGTTTTCAAACCAAGCTAAATCCCCCGACCAAACCAACGTATCCGCCATACTGTCAATGTCGTCGGTTTGCTCAAGCACACGTCGAGCTTGGGCACGATATTGGAGGGCTACCTCCACATCTTCCACCGCTGGGTTCATCCAGGGAGAGTAAAAATCACTGAGTCGCTCTAGGGCATCTGCTTCGGATCGGGGATCTTGAAGGGCGCGAGCGGCAGTTAAATTTTCCTGGAGTAGGGCAAGCGCCCCCTCAAAATCTTGCGCTTCATATTTAAGCTCAGCTAACCGAATCCGCAATATGGTTTTGAGAAACGCATTATCCAGTTCCTGGGCGATCGCCATTGCTTCAGCGTAGGTTGCTTGCTGCTGATCCGTTTCACCTAAACGATGATAAATATCGCCCATTGTCGCCAGCGCTCTGGCGAGGTTAAAGCGGTTATTGACCTGGCGATAGAGGGCAATACTGGACTCAGTATGGGCGATCGCCGCTTCACGATCACCCACCGCATCGTAGAGAGCCGCCAGTTTGCGGGTCAAAAACCCATAGTCATCCAGATTGTCGAGATCCTGATTGCGTAGGGCCACCAGACGTTCGTAAGTGGTGATGGCTTGGGCACGTTGTCCCAGTTGATCCTGAGCATCAGCCAATGCCGCCAACGCTAATCGCAATTGATCACGATCCCCAGAACGTTCTCGTAAAGCAACTTGCTCTTGGGCAATCGTTAAAGCTTGCTCCGGTTGCTCAAGCAATGTTTGATAAACCGACTGGAGTTGCGTCAAGATGTGGTTGATTAGACCATCGACGTGTTCAGGAGTTCTCCCATGCAGTTCCCAGCCCCCTGACGGTGGGTTTTGATAGAGTGTTAAAGCTTGGCGATAATAGTCAACACTGGTTTGGCCCTGTTGTAAGCGACGATAAAGCTGACCAACTTCGGACAAAAGCCAGGCAGTATCGAGGGGATTGCCCAGTTGCTCTGCGAGTTGAATGGCCTGCTCATAGGCGCTAAGGGCTTGGTTCAATTCTTCGGCAGCGACGTAGTATTGCGCGATCGACCGGGAGGCAACCAAGGCATCATCTGTCGCGCCAGCTTTACGAAACCCGTCTAACGCGGCTTCGTAGTAGCTCAAGCTCTGACGAGGATCGCCTTTGCGTTCTTGCCATTCGCCCATTTGCAGATTGGCCTCACCCCATGCTGACCAGTCTTTAGCCTGGCGATGATAAGCAATCAGATGTTCAAACCAAGCGAATCCCCGTTCGGTATCGTTCTCTTGTAGGGCACGTGTTGCCGCAAAACGCAGGAGTTCAGGCAGTTCAGAAGCGTTCAGCGTTTCATACGCTGCGATCGCTTGTTCCAAATAAGGAATAGCCGCTTCAAAGTCATTCGTTAGGCTGTAATGTTCGGCCAGGCTCCGGGCCAATGTGGCGACCTGGGCTGAGTTGCCGAGCTGTTGATAGCTCTGGAGCGCCTGTTGCTGATAATTCAGCCACAGCCCTGCCTCTAAAAAGGGGTCAACATTACTCGCCATCAATGCCAGGGCTTGAGCCGCCGCTTCTAATTCCCCTGCGGCTTGGTAGAGCTTGACAGCTTCTTGGCGAGCTGAGAGGGCACGATAGCGCCCGTCGTCCGTACCTAAGCTTTCGTAAATTTCTGCCAAGCGATTGAAGTCAGCAGCCAAGGGTAAGCCTGTCTCCGCCGCCAGGGATTGTTTAATCAGATCCGCATATTGATGAATCGCCTCGATCGCATTGCCCTGGCGATAGTCCTGTTCGGCGGCTTGTCGGAGACTATCAATGGCAGGGGTTTGGGCAATTGCTGGCATACTCAGCAGCAACCACAACCCGACTGTGTTTCCAAAAAGCGATCGCCCCATTCTGCTCATCTTTGCCCTGTCATTTCGCCCCTTGGCTCGGTTATAACATGCGCCGAAAAGAAGCGGTTTTATTGATCGAGATCAATAGGAAGACGCGATCGGAGACCCTCGCCACTGGTAAAAAACATCACGCATTGGCTCAAACCCCTATCACCGTAATCAGCAGTGAATTTGCGGATACTGAGATTGTTGAGCAATGACCCCGAACCCCCATCCCATGAACGTCACCATTAACGCGATCGCCACCAAATCCCTACAACAGTTCACCGTCTCTGAAACGGACTACTCAACCCTTACCCGTCTCCTCAATGAAGCCTCAAACTTGAGTGAACAGGATGTCACCTTAGCCCAACGCATTCTCTATGGCGTGCGTCACGGTATTGTTAGTCTGGCTCAATGAAGTAATCTGCATGAATTCGTTCATGGGGTCTAATGGAAAAGCACCCTGATTCGTAGAATGCAGGGCGCTTTGATGGCTGTTCTAGATAAAACGATTAGCTGGCAAGATATTCCCGGATGAGTCCCTTACGTTGACGGAGCTTTTTGAGGGCATCGCGCTCAAGCTGGCGGACTCGTTCTCGGCTAATGCCCAAGTGATTGCCGATTTTGGCCAGGGTCAAGGGCTGACCATCACTGAGACCATAACGGAGGGTTAGCACCTCGCGCTGTTGAGGGGTGAGATCGCCCATCAGCTTTTGCAAGTCCCCTTGCAGGGAAGAATGGGTGGCAAAGTCCTCTGGGGAGGGGCCATCATCTTCGAGCAGTTCACTCAATTCGGTGTCCTGGTTATCCCCCACCCGAAGGTCAAGGGAGAGGGGATGACGGGATTTTTCGAGATAATCCCGTACTTGTTTGGGGGTGAGATCTAGCTCTTGGCCCAGCTCATTGATGGTGGCTGCACGGCCAAGCTTTTGAGATAGCTGGCGCTGGGCCTTTTTGATTTTATTGAGCTTTTCAGTGATGTGAATTGGCAAGCGAATGGTACGACTTTTTTCAGCGATCGCCCGAGTAATCGCCTGACGAATCCACCAGTAGGCATAGGTTGAGAACCGATAGCCCTTGGTCGGGTCAAACTTTTCAACCCCACGCTGCATACCAATCGTGCCTTCTTGAATTAGATCAAGTAGATCCAGATTGCGCTTGATATATTTTTTGGCCACAGAAACGACTAGACGGAGGTTGGCCTCCACCATCTTGCGCTTAGCGGCATCCCCTTCATTGAGAGCTTGCCGTAGCTCTGTTTCTGAGAGTTCAGCAAGTTGAGCCCAAGCAGCAAATGACAGGGGGTTTTCCTCGTCGTTATGTTCCGCTTTGAGCGCTTGGAGGGCGATCGCCCGCTGCACCTGCTTAGCGAGGACAATTTCCTCCTCATGGGTGAGCAAGGGCACACGGCCAATTTCTCTGAGATAAGTACGAACGGTATCTGCGGACTGTTGAGCTAATTTCATGGTTGAGTGTTGGCGGGGCGCGAAATATCCTCAATGGTTAGCTATTGAGGGTGGACTGATGTTAGAGCGAGCAAAGAAGCACTGAATCCGACCCGACATGAGATGTGAATGCAGTTGATGGTGAGGAATAAAAGACAGTGGAGTGAGTTTGGTGGGGTGGGTAATTTGGGAATGCAAAGGAGTTTCAATTGGGAACCCATCCCTTCCAGTTTAGAGGCAACCATTGTAACTAACTGTAATAATGGTTGCACTTCGCTCACAGTCGATTTGTGAACAATTGTAACATTTCTGAGAGTCTGTGTCTACAGACTCTCATTTGGTGCTGGAATATATTACAATAATACTACATGAAGGTGGATTGTCAATCCCCAATCTCGATATACTGGCGACACAGAAACGCCGCTCTTTGCATCCTCGCCTATGACCATTGCCCGTACGATTTGCTTGGGCTTTGTTGCTGTTATCCTTCTGGGCACCAGTTTGTTAATGTTGCCCATTTCCGTGAGTACTGGTGAATGGAATTCGCCCCTAGTCGCTCTGTTTACCGCCACCTCAGCCGTTTGTGTAACAGGACTGATTGTGGTTGATACTGG
This sequence comes from Spirulina sp. SIO3F2, assembly GCA_010672165.1. GTDB lineage: Bacteria > Cyanobacteriota > Cyanobacteriia > Cyanobacteriales > Spirulinaceae > SIO3F2. The sequence goes on from JAAHHN010000037.1 coordinate 7,957, forward strand.
CACCCATTTTTCAGTTTGGGGCCAGGCTTTTATTTTGGGACTGATCCAGATTGGCGGCTTGGGGTATATGACCACCACCACCTTTTTGATGCTGATTTTGCGTCGGCGGTTTGACCTCCGCCAAAAAGTTGCGATTCAATCGTCGTTCGATCGCCCCTTCCGCCAAGGGAGTCGTCACCTCATGCGATCAATTTTGGCGGTGACATTAGCGTTTGAACTGCTGGGAACCCTAGGCTTATTCCGAACCTTTGCCTCCCAATACGGTGTGGGTCAGGGTTTGTGGCTTGCCACGTTTCATAGCATCAGTGCTTGGAATAATGCAGGCTTTAGCTTGTTTCCTGACAGTCTGGTGCGATATTGCGGCCATTGGTGGGTCAACGGTGTGATTTGCGGTCTGATTATCTTGGGCGGCATTGGCTATCAAGTCATTTTGGAGCTGTTTTTGTGGGGACAGAGTTTACGTCGCCCGGTTCGACTCGGCTTCTCGTTGAACTTCAAGGTGGTGATGAGTACCACGTTATTTTTACTAGTACTCGGTTGGCTCGCTTTTGGCATTACTGAATTTCAAAATCCGATGACATTGGGGGGCCTTTCTGGGCCAGAGCAACTCCTCACCACTTTGTTTCAATCCGTAACAACCCGCACCGCAGGCTTTAATACCTTAGACTTCGGTCAGATGGGCGATGCGGCACTCGTGGTTTCGTTGGGGCTAATGCTCATTGGGGCGAGTCCTAGCGGTACAGGTGGCGGGATCAAAACGACGACGCTGCGGATTTTGCTCAACTGCACTCGGTCAACTTTGCAGGGGCGAGAGCGAGCCGTGATGTATGGCCGAGCGCTCTCGAATACGTTGATCTTTAAAGCGATCGCGGTGTTGATGGGATCAGGTATCACAGTGGGTTTAGTCACTTTTCTGCTGGCGATGACTGAACCGCAGAAATTCCCCTTTCTCCACCTGCTGTTTGAAGCGGTTTCAGCGTTTGCCACCGTGGGTCTTTCGACAGGCATCACCGCCGACTTTTCCGCTTGGGGTCAGGGAATTTTGATCCTCACGATGTATATCGGTCGGGTAGGAATCTTGGTCTTTATTGCTGCCCTTATTGGTGATCCCTCACCTAGCCAAGTGCAATATCCCGAGGAGAATCTGTTGGTGGGCTAAGTTCACAGAATCCAAGCGCTGTAGGCGCAACCTGACCTGTAGAATAGGGGAGCAAAATCATTGGTTTGAAGGCTCTAGAGGGCATGGTAACGACAGAAGGGACGCCAAATACGACGCTAAATTCATGGGGCATTGCTGACTTTAATCTCGCCACGTACTTGGCGGACTACAAGACAAAAGTGGAAGCCACATTGGATGCATCGTTGGTGATTGCCGAACCTCCGACCGTTTATGAATCAATGCGCTATTCGCTTCTGGCTGGTGGCAAACGATTACGCCCAATTCTGTGTTTGGCGACCTGTGAACTGCTAGGGGGCACGGTTGAGATGGCGATGCCAACCGCCTGTGCTCTGGAAATGATTCATACCATGTCGCTGATTCACGATGATTTGCCTGCGATGGATAATGATGACTATCGGCGAGGCAAACTCACCAACCACAAAGTCTATGGTGATGATATTGCGATTTTGGCTGGTGATGGGTTGTTGAGTTATGCATTTGAATTTATCGCTCGACAGACCCAAGCGGTTGCGCCCCAGAAGGTTTTGGCAGTGATCGCCCATTTAGGTCGTGCGGTTGGAGCAGAAGGTCTGGTTGGTGGCCAAGTAGTGGATTTACAGTCTGAAGGCAAGCCGGATGTGACCCTGGAAACTCTAGAGTTTATCCATACCCACAAAACGGGGGCATTGCTGGAAGCCTGTGTGGTTTGTGGAGCAATACTGGCAGGGGCAACCGATACAGAGTGCAATCGCCTTTCCAAGTTTGCCCAGAATATTGGTTTAGCGTTTCAAATTATTGACGATATTTTAGATATCACAGCCACGCCTGAGGAATTAGGTAAAACCGCTGGTAAGGATGTAGCAGCGCAAAAGGCAACGTACCCCAGCTTGCTGGGTTTAGACGCCTCTAAGCAGCGGGCTGACGCTCTGATTGCTGAGGCGATCGCGCAGCTCGAACCCTGGGGTGAGCAGGCAATACCACTAAAAGCCCTGGCCCATTTCATTACTGCCCGCAAAAACTAAATATTTCAGTGTTAGGGAGATTCTGAAGACAATGGATGGTTTTGGAGCAGTGCTCACCAATCAAACCCTGCTCGTGGCGATCGCAGCCTGCTTACTTGCCCAAGGCATGAAGTTAGTTGTTACGCTTGTTCAGCTCAGGCAGTTTCAGGTTAGTGCGTTGTTTAGCGCAGGGGGAATGCCCAGTGCTCATTCTGCCCTGGTTTCGGCGCTGGCCACCAGTGTCGGTCAAACTAAAGGTTGGTCAAGTCCGGAGTTTGCGATCGCTTGTATGTTTGCCGTGATTGTGATGTACGACGCGGCAGGAGTACGCCAAGCAGCAGGCAAGCAAGCCAAGGTGCTTAACCAGATTGTGGATGAGCTGTTTCAAGAGGGGGAAGACCTCACGCCTGAACGTCTGAAAGAGCTATTGGGACACACGCCACTTCAGGTATTGGCGGGTTTAACACTGGGGATTGCGATCGCGTTGATTGTGGGGACGATCATGGGAAATTAAGTGCTCAGAGTTCTAATCTCTAGCCATTGCCTCAACAACTGTTCAGCGCTTGTGCTGGGAATTAATTCACCCCGACTCCACTCTGTCCATTCTGGAAGGTAGAACGTAATTGCTAGTACTCGACGGCGGAAGTAAGCCACCTATTCAAAATCCACCCGATATCTGTCATACAGACACTTTGAACTTTGAACTCTGCACTTTGAACTTCCGCCCTGCGGTACTAGCTCATTCGGATCATCGGGTTCATTGACTTGAGAGAAATATTCCTGGAGCATGTCATATTTTTCATCATCTTCAGACAGAAATAACCAGCCATACTTACTCACCCCGACTCGAATCAGTTGACCCCAGCGATTTTCCAAGACCACCGTTCCGTAAGAAATTTCGTATTTCCCTGGGTTTTCCATACTTTGCCAGAGCTGCCCCTGACAATACTCTAGTATTCGCTGTTTGACTGTTGAGAATGTGTAGTGCTTTTCAATTCTGACAAACTGTTCTTCTACTTGTTCAGTCCATTCATCATCAGACAAATCAATGTGAAAGAATTCATCAAAGTATTTTTGACCTTCGGCCTCGAAATATAAATGGGAACAGTCTCGATGTAAGTCCAATTGAGCTTCGTTTTCTAGTTGCTCAACAAGATCGACTTTGATGAGACAGTAGACTGTGACTGTGTTCTCACCAGTAGCTTGGTATTGAAAAATCCCCCATACTTTGCTCATTGTTTAATGATGAAAATCACTTTCCCTCATTCTGAGCTACTCCAGGCTAGTTATGGAACCCGTTCAGCCCTAATCACTCTGATCGCTGGTAGCTTGGTGACGGGATTCGGGATTTTTGTGATGCTTAAATATGCCAAGGTTACACAGCTTGACTGCGATCGCACTCCCAACAACATCATCACCTGTCAATGGCAAGAGCAGGGAATTCTCCAAACTCGCCGAGAACCCATTGTCAATTTGACGGCGCTGGAAGTCGAAGTAAATGAGAATAATGTGTTCCCGTTGTATCGCTTGCACTTAGTGATGGAGCGGGGGGAGATGCCGTTGATGGCAAACTACACCGACAATGCAAATACGATTCAGCGCCTTGGTGGGCAAATCAATGCTTTTATTACTGATTCCTCCCAAACCCAATTGACGGTGAGGTTCGATCGCCGCTGGTTTGGTTATGGCATGGGGGGAATTCTTAGTGTGATTGGACTATTTGGTCTCTACAATGCTCTGTGGCGACCCTGTGTTTATCAGTTGCGAGTCGATCGCCGCCACGAGCTGATCAGTGTGGAATACCGCAGCTTAATTCTCCATCGTCGTACTCATCACTACCTTATGCAAGACGTGCGAGCAGTCACCAGTCATCGTTTTGCATGGGATGGACAAGAACAAATCAGTTTATTGATGAACTCAGGTGAATTTTTGACTCTAACATTGCCGGAGCAAGCGGATGACGCTGCAAGACAAAAAATTCAAGGCTTTTTACAATCAGCCTCTAAACTTAATTAGCGTCCCCACTCTGTATGAGGCATTAGACAAAGGTATAAAGGAAACCCGCTAGCATTCGGATGATGAATGGCCCCAAAAACTGTAGGGTCAGCAATGCCAAAATCGGAGAAAAGTCAAAACCCCCCATCGGAGGCAGGAAAGATCGAAAAATATTGAGGTAAGGATCAGTAATTGGACTAAGGGTCGCTGCTAATTGCTGTGCCCAACTCACCATCGGCAACCAAGTTAATAACAGACGGACGATAAGGATAAACGAATAAATACTCAGAAAATTGTATAGGCTCACGGTAATGAGCCGGGCAATGCTGATATCCATAGGAGCAGAAAAGGAATGATGATAATGAAGGTAATGTGCCTATTGTACAAGCTGAATTAGGGCGTGTCGTCAGTTAACACCAGAAGCCTTATGAGACAAGGGATAGAGCGCCCGACCCAAAGGGCAATAAGGGGACTGTCGTCAGCTAGATTTCCAACTCTTGCTGACGATAACTCCTAGATTCTAAGCATCAGGTCGAGATGCCCCATTGACCCCACCCAACTGCTGGCGAACATCATCGATTGCCAGGTTGAGTTGAGCAATTTTGGTCTCTAGGCTGCGTCGCGTGGATTCAATGCTTTGTTCCGGCTCCCGGAGATCTGCCGCTAGATCGGTATCTGGATTATCAAGGGTCTCGCTCCGCCGAGTGGTTGCAAGAACTCCCACTACCCCACCGATAGCCCCACCCAATAGGGCTCCGAGGAAAAATCCACTGGCAAATCCGTCACGCTGGCTCATTGTCTTTGTTTAATACCTTTTGCATACAACTCGTTCAAGCTTATAGCCCATGCTATCAGGTCTTCCATGCCAGAGTCTTAGGTGCCGAAGGCTCGATCGCCCGCATCCCCCAAACCTGGAACAATATATCCCTGCTCATTGAGCGTCTCATCAATCATTGCAGTGTAGACATTGAGGGCAGGATAGGCTTGGCTTAGCTTTTGCAGTGCCGGGGGAGCTGCCACCACCGAAACGATCCGGATTTGCGCCGGATCGCCACCCCGCGCCACTACCTCAGCTAACGCTGACATCATCGAACCGCCGGTTGCCAGCATCGGGTCGAGCAACAAGATTCGTGTCTCGGGGGCAAACGCCTCCGGCAATTTATTAAGATAGCAGCTCGCTTCAAGGGTGTCTTCATTCCTGGCCATGCCCAGATGGTAGGTATTGGCAAGCGGCAGAAGGGTTTGTGCACCATCCAAGAGCGCCAAACCTGCTCGAAGAATGGGAATCACTGCCATTGGCACAGTGGGGTTGATTAATTTGGCGGGGCAGAGGGCAAGGGGTGTTTGGACGGTTACTTCTTCAACGGGTAACCACTGACGACTGGCTTCATAAGTGAGCCAGCGTCCCAATTCGGTCATGGCGCTTTTAAACAAAACCGCTGGGGTGTCCTGATCGCGGGCCACGCCCAGCCAATGCTGAATAAGGGGGTGCTCAGGGACATAAACACGGAGTTGTAGGGTCATGGCTGATTTTTCCGCTGAAGAACCTTGCCCATGATAATACGGGATGCTCCTCGATGCCGTTGCAATCTGCTGTTCCCCTTGAGGAGATTGCCGTTAACGTGATCGCAATCACCTCTGTATTTTTGAGGGGATCACAGGCCAGCGGCACAGTTTCTAGAAAGATGGATTCTATACCTTACTGTTCCTAAACAACAGCATGTCATGATGATTCGAGCTTCTTTGATCCGTCGCTTGGTTGAAAAAGCGCTATATATTCGGCGTTTGACACCTGAGATTGAAAATGCCATCAATTCTGAGCTTACTCGGGTGGGTCATATTTCAGATGTGGATTATGAGGCCCTAGAACTGCTGATGGCAGAGATGGATGCGGGGCGGATTAAGCTAACCCCCACACCGATGCTGCCCCTTTAGTCAGGAGTTGGGGGTTTGAGTTCGTCCAGAACTGTAAAGCGCACATGATTGATTGCCAAGCTCCCTAAAGCAACTTCTTCCTTAGCGATCGCTTCCCCGTTACGGTAGAGCTTCTCGAAGGGGATGCCCTTACCCATTTCGGCGTGATACCAGGCGAGTCCCATGAAAAAGCGAGTGGGATAGGGGCCGCCTTCCTGGATGTCATCTGGATTGGATTCCATAGGCAACCAACCATAACCTGGTAAATAAAATTCCATCCAAACATGGTTAAAGTCTGGTTCTAGCGGCAAATTACGTTCCAAGGGCTTAGGAGGACATTTGTAGCGACCCACAGTGCGACAGGCAATACCATTGAGCCGAGCGAGAGCGAGCAAGACCCCTAGATATTCGCCACAAGAGCCGACGCCCCGAGCTAACGCCACATCGGGTGTATCAATATGGGGTTTGATGCCGTAAGAGAGGCGATCGTAGACATAGTTGCGAATGTTGTACATCTTCCGCAACAAATTAGCTTCACCCCGCGTTGCATCCAAGGCAGCCCGTTGGATAATATCTTGATCCATCGCCAGATTGTCATTATCAACTAAGTAGCGTGTTTGTAAATCTGAAGTGAGTTCTGGTGGCTGGCTCCCGTCTTGGGGGGTAAATTGATACTTGATACCCCAAACATCTACGATCGCCCGCCACCCTAGCAAATGACGTTGGTTCGCATCAAGGTGGTCAAATTTGAAGACTGCCACCTGCTGACCATTGATTTCCCGTTGTTCAAAGGGTCTGCCGATTGGCTCAACATGTCGTACATGCTGGCGCTGTGTTTCAGCAGGCAGCGCCATATGCCACTCGATATCCTTGAGTTCAAAGGGATCGAGGGGAGAGAGTTCTTCCACATAACTCATCTCTAATCGATACCCATTGGAGAGAGCATACTTCTGCTCAGGGTAATAGGCAGTATAAAGGGGGTGAATAAACGAGCGATCGCGGTATTGCAGTTCATGATTGGGATAAGCGTTGGGATTATCCCGGATATAGGGTTCATCCTGAACATAAGCAACATAGAGCTGTTCACCTGCAAATGCCACGGCTGTGGGGTTCTCAAAAGGGGTTAGGACGTTAAAGAGCACCTCTCCCGTGGCGCGATCGAGGCAGTACACTGTTTGTTCAAGATCATCGCAAACCCAAAGCTCCTCGCCTCGAACTGCTAACTTTTCTGCACCAATACCAGGGGCGTAAAAATGCGTGATTTCTCGGTAATTATCACGGCTAAAGACCAGAATTTTCTGCTGACGGACACAACTGAGGTAGATGGTGCTGTCCTGAATGGCAATGCCTTGCACCTCTTCGCGCAGGGTCATCAACCGCTGGGGTCGCACCTCAGGGGTTTGGAGGTTCCAGCAATAGAGGTCTCGATAGCGGGTAAACCATAGGTTTTGACCCTCAAGGGCTAAACCTGTTGCCCCTACAAAATCCTGCCAGCAGTCAGAATTGAGAATCTGTGTTGCGCTGTGATCGCATCCAACCTCAAGCAAATAACCTGTGGTGGAATCAAGCGTATAGAGATTATCTCCCGAAAACGCGATCCCTTGGAGTTTAGCAGTCGCGAGGGGATAGAGGGTTGCCAATGGGCAAACAGTTCCCGAAGTTGCAAATCCGGAAGAATCAGGAATCATACTCAACAGTTTTGAAGCAGAAATCATGCTTTAAGGACATGTCATCAAGTTATTCTAGACCCCTGAAGGAACCAACGATAACGCATACATTCAATCAGCTAGGGACTGCCACATCTGCTATGGCGATGGTTTGATACTTACATGTGAGTTGATAACAGCAGCCAGAAGGGAAAGAAAATTCAAGTCTGCTAAACCGATGGACTCGCTTCTCTTCCATTTGCTGATGCTTAAAACCATCAAGTACAAGGAGAATAGCCGATACCTCCTCCTGACAGGTCACAACAACATGGACAATCCTTGTCGGTTTCAGTTACAACAGAAATGAGATGGGTGCTAATGGTGCGGACTTCTGGGGTGTTGGTGACTAATAACTTAAGCATTACTGGGCAACCCAAATTCTTCAGTATTCTTAATCACAATCTTAGGAGAGTTAAAACTTCATGCAAGATTTTACCCAACCGTATTCTATCCAAGCCCGTAAGGGAGTCCGGCGGCTGGCATTATGGGGTACTACAGCGTTGCTAGCAGCCTTGACCTCTATCCCGCTGACAACAATCCCCAGTATTGCCCAAGGGTTGCCCAGCCTTGCTGATTGGCAAGAAGCAGGCTTCACCCCGAATGTGAGTACTTCAGCGGAGCGTAGTTCTGGGGGCGGCACGCGTAGTGTGGTCACGGAAATTCAAATTGCGGCTTTGATTCCGGGTCATAACTCTTATGGAGTCACGGTTAAACCTGATCCGAACCTGCTGGTTTATTTGGCCGCAGGTTCAGGTCAACGCCTTGTGTTTTTAGAAGTGGAAGAAATCTCACGCAACGCTGATGATTCGCTGCAATACACTGTGATTCATGAGCAAGAACTGGAAATAGAACGCCGTGCTGGATTAATGAAGTTTCAGCTCCCAGCCACCAGATCAGCAGGGACTCCTCTGCTCAATCCGGGGCAAGACTACCGCTGGGTAGTTACCGTCTACAGTGATGTGTCCGGGGATTCGATTGCAGGGGAGGTAACAGGCTACATCAGTCATATTCCTAGCGAGAATGTCAATTGGACAAACCCGGAGACTATCTCCCAACTTAATAACCTTTCTTCCCATGAGCAAGGCCAATACCTTTTCCAAAACTATATCTGGTATGACGGGCTAGTTGCGCTCGCCCAAGGCTATCAAGTTGATCCAGCTGGGCTATTGGCAGATTGGGAGCAAGTTTTGGCCACGAGTGGTTTAGAGGGCACTGAGGCTGAGCAAGTTCTTGTTGATATGGCGGCGAATCCCAATTTCATTGAGGCTAAACTGCTTCATTCTCAATAATCATCACCAGGAGAAGCGAGGTAATGATGCTACTGGCATCGAACATGACGTTCTAACTCTGCATATCCCAAATCAAGCCAGGGGCAACCACACCGTAAAGGTTGTTCCTTGAGATTGGTCGGAATTGGGGCTGAGTACCTCAATCCGACCCCGCATTTGAATGATTAGATCTTGCACGATCGCCAGACCCAAACCTGTACCTGGCAAGTCACCTTGAGCTTGCACCCCCCGATAATGCCGCTCAAAAATATGAGCCTGGTCTTCAGGCGGGATGCCCACACCCGTATCTTGGATTTTGATGCCCAGCTCATTTCCCGATTCCAAACCCACTTCGACCGCTATCGAGCCGCCGTTTGGTGTGTATTTGAGCGCATTATCTAAGAGGTTACTCAACACTTCTCGCAAGGCGATCGCATCCCCCTGAATGGGCAGCAAATCTGGATAGCAGAGTTGAGTAAATTGAATATCCTTCTGGGCTGCCATCTCCGCTGTTGTTACTAAAATTGGCCTGAGCAGCTCAGTGAGGTCAATCTCACTGGGGTTTAAAGTTGCACTGGGCAACAGCGAAAGGGGTGCAGATGAAGATGGTTCACCTGCGTCAGGACTGGGGAGCAAGGGTAACGACTGCTGGCCCGTTAGCGCATAAGTCGGAGCTGGCGGTTGTGCCAAAACGGTCTCTAATTGTTGGATCAAAAGTTGCAAGCGATCGCTTTGGCGCACCAGACTTTCTGCAACAGAATAGTTGCGATCGCTCGGAGAAAACCGTTTGAGTAAAAGTTTCCCCAATGTTCGTAATGCCGTTAAGGGGCTACGGAGCTGATGCAAAATCAATTCCAGACGTTCTTGCTGGGTAGTGTTTTGTTGATGAAATTGGTGCAGTTCCTGATGCATTTGCTGGGATTGCTGATCCATAAAACAGGCAATTCCAAGCGTATGAGCAATCGTACGGACTTGCGTGAGTTCAACATCATGCCAGGGACGATCGGTGCGCCGACTCACCAGCAACCCAAAAACTATATCGTTATGAAGCAGCGGCAGCATCACTTGACGACGCCCCCAGAGTGTTCCTTCCTCCCAGGGCATGAGCTGGGGGGCTAGCTTGGTGTTTGCATTGGACTCAAGGGGAGGGGGAGTTGCTGTAATTTGCTCAGAGACTGCTGATTTACGGTGTTGTTCTTGAGCAGGAGACGTTTTGCACCATGACATATCGGGCTGTGATGTTGCCATTGGAGCTGTTTCAGGCAAAGGTGTGCTGGCGAGCGGTTCCCAAATCGGCGGTGCATGGTGTGGATAACTCACAAGTGGGCGCAAGGCAGGCTGGCCAGGTGCAAGTTGGTTATCGGTGAGATAGATGGCACTCCAACTTGCACCGATAACCTGAGTGAGCAACGTCACCTGAGACTCACAAAGCTCAACAAAATCATGACTTGATGGTTTGAGCATGGGGGGATCTCAAAAGAACAAGACTTCTTGATATTAAGGATAACTTTATCTGCAAATCTTGACTTTAAAATTTAGATCAGATATTATAGCTGCGGAGTTTTGTAGCCACGGCTACAAGAAAATAGCCACCACAGGAGGTCGTCAGTTTGGCAAGGAAACGCAAGCGCAAAAGCCGTCGTCGCCAAGAGGGGCGTAAAATTTTAGAGCTGGTTCCCCAGTACAACTTGGAGAGTGGTGAGGATAAACCCGTCACCGCAGCCCGAAAATTCATCGCAGCCAATGCAATTGTTCCGCCTGCCGTTTTAGTTGTACGCCGTAATGAGCATACAACAGATCGGTATTTTTGGGCTGAGAAAGGGTTATTTGGCGCTCAGTACGTTGAAGAAAATCATTTCTTATTCCCCAGCCTACGCTCTATCATCCCCCAAGAAGCGGTAAGTAAAACCCCTGCAACATCGGTAGCAGGGCGTTAGTCACTTGAGCTGTTTTGCTCACCCTAGCTGGACATTAGTGATCAGCCTTTCTCAATTGACTCGCTGTTCTATTAAGCAACCTCACTATCCTTTTGACCTGTCTATAGTTTTTAAGGGGCGTGGGGTTGTTTGCATATTAGCTATTCTCTTTTCTACATGATGCATACAGACAAATTGTTTCTTGAGCATTTTCTATGATCTCATCTTGGTTGCTTTGTTAGGATAAAAGTATTCCAAGGAGCAAGGCTTCAACAATATTGAGGCTAGTTGCTCCCTGGTAGTTGGGATATGTGCGCATTTTTTGTAGTCTCAATTCCCGTAGTATGAGTACCTCATCTGTGCTGGGTAATACTTTTTGAGGAATGATATTGAGGATGCCCATTCAGCTTGCCGAAGAAGCCATCGCTGTTTTACATGACTTAGCCCAAAGGGGCGAGATTGATCCTTGGGATGTGCAAGTAATTGAAGTCATCGATCGCTACCTCAGCAAAATTCCGCTGAATTCAGCGTTCAGCCATCATCCACTTGATAATCATCATCTGCCCCAATCTGGTCAGGCGTTTGTCTGGGCATCAATGTTGGTGCTGCTGAAAGCCAACACCCTAGAAGAACAAGCGGATGCCGAAGATGATGAGTTGACGCTCGTTGGTGAAGACCTAGCATTCGTCGCGTTACCCGAATTGCCCTCACACCTCGAACATCATATTCGCCGCCGTCCGACTGTTCCCCCTGTGCGGCGTCGCCGGGTCACCTTGAATGAGTTGATTCAGCAAATTCAACAGATGGCTCGGCTAATGGAAACGCAGTTGCCCCGACAGCGGAAGCGACGATTAGGCTATTCTCGGCGCGAGGCCACTCAACAGATCTCGCAGCTAGCTCATGACGAAAATCTCAATGAAACGGCAGAACGACTGGAAGCGCTGCTACACGATCGCCTGCCACTCTCCGATGAGACAGACCAATCCAGTATTTCTCTAGAGCAGCTCGTACAATGGTGGGCTGAATCCCAAGCTCATTCCCCATCAACCCACGATCGCGTTGGTGTTTTTTGGGCATTGCTGCTCCTGTGTTCTCAATCTAAGGTGGAATTGCAACAGGCCAGCTTTTATCAGGATCTAGAAATAAAACCCCTGATTGTGCCGATCAGCCCTTGAAGATTGGGATAAAATCAGGATCGTTGATCCAGACTCAACACCATTTGGCCCCTTGAGTTGGACTTAACGCCATACCGTCAATAAGGACAACAGAAAACAACATGAAAGCCATGATTCTGGCAGCGGGAAAAGGGACACGTGTTCGCCCCATTACCCACACTATCCCGAAGCCCCTCATTCCCATCTTGCAAAAGCCGGTAATGGAGTTTCTCTTAGAACTGCTGCGTCAGCATGGTTTTAGCCAAGTGATGGTCAATGTTAGTCATTTGGCCAATGAAATCGAAAATTACTTTCGAGATGGTCAGCGATTTGGGGTGGATATTGCCTACTCCTTTGAAGGCAGTATCAAAGCTGATGGGGAATTGGTCGGTCAGGCTTTGGGCTCAGCGGGTGGAATGCGTAAAATCCAAGACTTTTACCCGTTTTTTGACGATACGTTTGTTGTTCTTTGTGGCGATGCTCTCATTGATCTGGATTTAACTGCGGCGATTCAGTGGCATAAGCAAAAAGGGGCGATCGCCACCATTGTCACAAAAACAGTTCCCAAGGAGCAAGTTCCGAGCTATGGCGTGGTAGTCACCAATGGCGATGGTCAAGTCCAGGCTTTCCAAGAAAAGCCTACAGTGGAGGAAGCCTTGAGCACCATGATCAATACCGGGATTTACATCTTTGAGCCGGAAATCATGGACTATATTCCCCCAAAGACCATCTTTGATATTGGTGGCGATTTGTTTCCCCTGCTAGTAGAGAAAGGCGCACCGTTTTATGCGGTAGCCATGGATTTTGAATGGGTAGATATTGGAAAAGTGCCTGATTATTGGCATGCCATTCGTGGTGTTTTGACTGGTGATATCAAGAATGTTGCAGTTCCAGGCAAAGAAGTTAAACCAGGCATCTACACTGGACTCAATGTGGTAGTTAACTGGGATAAGGTGAATATCCAAGGGCCTGTGTACATTGGTGGCATGACCCGGATTGAAGACGGCGCAACGATTATTGGACCAACAATGATTGGCCCAAGCTGCCACATTTGTGCTGGAGCAACGGTAGATAACAGCGTGATTTTTGAATATTCTCGCCTTGGCGAAGGGGTTCGCCTGATCGATAAGCTAGTGTTTGGGCGCTATTGTGTGGATAAAAATGGGGCAGCTATTGATGTCAAAGCTGCCGCTCTCGATTGGTTAATCACCGATACCCGTCAACCCCAACCTGTCCCCGATCACAACGAACGCAAAGATATTCAAGCGATTCGGAGTGCAAAGTAAGCCGAGGTCACAGTTCGGCTTTTTGAGGCGATACCTAAACTTAGGTTGACCCAGGTTGACCAATAACTGTTTTAGGGCGGCATTCTTGGGAAGATAGAGATTGACCTATTCCCAAAAAAGGGCCATTTGCTTGATGGACTTGCAGATAGTCTCCCTGTCGGCATTGCAAGGCGAGTACTGTCAGTTTTTGGCCCTGACACCAACGCTGAGCCGCAGCCAAGTCCAGCTCAATTCTGGTTAGATGATTTAATAAATGCTCTGGTGGAATGAGGGTGAGCCGGTTGTGTTCCATCTGCACCTGAATCTCTGCCAGGGTAAGACTCGTTGCCAGGGATAAGCCGCAACTTTGGGTGCGGATCAAGTTCGCCAAAGTGCCGCCAACCCCTAATTTTGTCCCTAAATCCCGAGCGATCGCGCGAATATACGTCCCTGAACCACAATCAATTTCCACAGTCAGTTCCGGTTGTGCTCCTGCCTGCCAGCTCAAAATCCGAATCCCCATCACTTCCACTTGGCGAGTGGGTATGTCCACTGCTACACCAGCCCGGGCTAATTCATAGAGCCGCTTACCATCTCGCTGAATAGCACTGTGGGCAGGAGGCACTTGTTCGATATTGCCAATAAATTGAGGTATGACGTTTTCAACTGTGGCCAGAGTGAGGTGCTCTGCATTTTGAGTGGTTACCACTTCCCCTTCAAGATCATCAGTTGTGGTTTGTACGCCAAAACGTATCCGCGCCTGATATTGCTTAAAGGTCGGCAAATATTGCAGCAAGCGGGTTGCTGTACCTAGGGCAATGGGTAATACCCCTGTTGCTGCGGGGTCAAGTGTACCGCCATGGCCCACACGCTTCTGTCGGCAGAGTCGCCGGAGCTTGGCCACACAGTCATGAGATGTCCAACCCGCAGGTTTATTGAGATTGAGAAAACCAAACATGACAGGGCATTATCTCCATCATCAGTCGTCTTGGAACTAGGGGCTGTCGTCAGTTAGGTGGTGAACTCTTGCAGTGACTGGCTTACCGCCCCTTTTCCTGTTATTTGGGTCAGGTGCTCTATTGCTTATCCTGTAAGGTTTCTGGTTTTAAATGACGACGCGCCCTAAATTACCGCAGCTAAATTGGCGCTGTAATGATACTCTTTATTCACAGTGATCTAAGGATTTTTGTAGATTGGGATACATTTTTTAATTGAACTTAATCCTGACTCGATCACCTGCTCATTGCTACCGTCATATCGCATAGCAATATAAGCGTAGCAGAATGAGCAAAAGTACTCATGTTATCATCATTGATAACCTACCCTGACCTTTCGTTAATACAATAGGGCCAAACTACAGTGGATAACCACAAGGGAAAAATCCTCGTGGTGGATGATGAACCAGCAGTGCGTCGTATCTTGACAACACGTCTGTCGATGGCTGGCTACATTATCACCACCGCCGCCGATGGTGAAGAAGCGATCGAAAAATTTGAGCTAGAATCACCAGATTTAGTCATTCTAGATGTCATGCTTCCCAAAGGAGATGGCTACCAGATTTGTGAGCAACTCCGAGCCACTTCTGAAGTTCCCATCATTATGCTGACGGCCCTATCCAATGTTGCGGATCGGATCGCTGGCCTCCAAATGGGAGCAGATGACTATCTGGTCAAACCCTTTTCACCAAAAGAATTAGAAGCTCGAATCAATACGATTTTGCGCCGCTTCAAGAAAGGGGAATTTCGGGATTCTGGTAGCAACGGCACAGTTCAAGTCGGGAATCTGAGTGTGGATAGCAATCGTCGCCGCGTTTATATCGATGATCAGCTCATTCGCTTGACCGAAATTGAATTTAATGTGCTGCAACTGTTGATCAATCAAGCAGGTGAGCCAATTTCACGAGCAGATATCCTAGAAGCCATTTGGGGCTATGCTCCTCGTCAACCTGGGGATTTGCGCCTTGTAGATGTGCACATCTCCCGCCTCCGGGGCAAAATTGAAGCCGATCCGAAGCAGCCCGAATATATCATTACTGAGCGGGGTATGGGCTACTCGTTCCAGCGTTTCCCTGCCCTATCAACCGTTGCAGTTGCTGATCTATAGAGACCAAGGCAATAGCAGTGGATCATTGAGCTTTTGATGGCTATGGGCGCAGATCTGCTCGAGGTATTGTATGGCACGGCGACGCTGACGAGCGTCACAGTGGAACTGTCCAGGATGCTCGGGATTGGGCACAAAGAGAGGCTGAGAGCGTAAAGCTTGATATTCAACCGTGGCTTGGGACTCTGGTGATATCCAGGGATCAGCGGTATCAGGAGTCCAGCCTGGGGGGGTATAGCCTGCTAGGAATTGGGCGATGCGATCGCGGCAATCTTTTGTATGCAGACCTTGGCGACGGAGATTCTGGCAAACTTCACTCAAGGTAGTCGTCTCTGTATTGATCGCTTGAAGCAGTTCTCGCAGCAGAAAATAATCATCATATTGATGCTGGTGGCGCTCTAGACTGACTGGAAAGGAAGGCAACAGGGCTAAGCCATCTGCCAAACGAGCGGTAACTGCCACCAGACGAGCTTGGGGAAATTTAGTCTGGAGCCAACTTGTTAATAAGGGCGCAAGACCTTGCCAAGCTTGGGGTTGCCACAATAATTGGCGAACTTGGCGCGAGGTTTGCCCCTGGCGACTGAGCAGCTTGTTAATTGAATGGTTCAATGTTGCTGTAACCCCAGGCAGCAGCGTTTGAGCAAGTTGCCGTTGGTGTACCTGCCAAGAATGCATCCCCAATTGGGCAGCTACGGTTGGACGATGGTACAGAATCAGGAGAACCTGCCGGGCGAGAGTCAGGACGGTGGAGCCCATGGCATGGTTGGTGAGGGATAAGGTGGCACGATCGCGCTGCGGGAAATCCGGTGCGCCGACCTTTGGAAACTGCCAGTCAAATGTGGTCAAAAAATCCTGATGGGGTAACCATTGGGGATAGAGCAATTGATAAAACACATCTTCCTGAAGCCCTGAAACACCATAGTTGTAGCCCTCAACATGGCTCTTGTGGGGGTGAAACTGGGCATCGGCGAGCGACTCAGTCCAGGAAGCGACCTCAGTGATAGCTGTATTGATATAGAGTGAGAGCGTGGTGCGGTCTTGGGAGCGTACTACAATTTCAGCAGATGCTCGGTTTTGGGCTTGATAGGCTAGGGCGATCGCCAGAGGACTATCCACACAAAGCACTTGGTCAGGTGTTTCAACCAAACGAGTACTTAGAATCGCTTCCCGTAGATTAAAGCGATAGGTTGCCCCCCAAGTCGCTGGACAGGCAATCACGACCCCTGCCAACTGTTGCAGTGCATCTCGAAATGTTGCACCTGAGAGATTCTGACCACAAACTGGTTGATCGGGGGTCGGGATAATCCTCTGCAATACAGCTTGCACGGTTTGTTTAAGGTCTTGCAACAACAGGGATTGACCCCCGGCGCTCCCCCCCGGTAATCCCAAGGCGGGATACCATTGGTGTTGCCGACGGCGAAAAAAAGGGACAGCACGACGCAAATGGGGATAGAGATCAACCCAATTGAGCATCGTGGTTTGGGAGGGGGTGTGAACGGAGGCTACAAAATCCAGATTCATAACCGATAGTGATGAATCTGGATTCGCCCGTAGATGCACCGGATAAGTATCATGGCGTTGACTGCCGTGTAACCAAATCAGCGGATGCACTGAACCTTGGGGATATTGTGCTAAGGATGCCTGGAGTCCGGCTCCGCTCCAGTCCAGACCGAGATACCATTGGGGCGGCTGATTGCGCATCATCTTTCCCAAGTTAGGTTATCCATTTTGGCCAGAGGCAATACTAACGGAAGGGCGCTGTTCCCCCCACAAGTCCGCCTGCGCATCGTCTGTGGTCAAAGATTCTGCTGAATTATGCTTCCAGTCTAAATCACTTAATGAAGAGAGCACGGCATGAGCGGGAAGCTCAATGGTGGGGTCAGTGGCTGCTGCACTCGACGGACTTGGGGTCGTTTCAATCGCTATCGTTGCAGGAGGGGGAATTGAGACAGCATCGGTTTGGGTGGGGTGTTCAGATGGCTCTGGGACTGGGGGCACTGCGTTAGTCCGAGCGGGTTCAGGTGCAGGAATCTGAGATGAGGATGGCGCAACAACGGTTGTCGCCTCAGGCTCAGGTATCACCACAGATTGAGGCGTGGAGTCGGGCATTGATGGTACTGCTGAAGCAGGTTCAGGCGTGACAACAGGGTTTGGGGCGGCTGTCATCGCTTCTGTGTCCACATGGGCAGAAGCAGCAGATAGCGAGGTGGTCTCTGACGCTCTGTCTGTATCAGGCTGAGTCGATGAATTTGATGACGATGTCTCCTGAGATGATGACGGTGACGTTACTGGCTCTGATACAGCCTCGGTCGTTGATGGTATCGGGATAGGGGATGCTGGGACAGGGTTAGGAGGGGCAGATGCTGTCGGTTCGGATTCGGTGTGTTCGAGTTCAGCTTGAGCAGGTGCTTCGGCCTCAAAACTAGCTAAATCAGCGGAGAGCTGATCCATTTTCTGGGCATCTAACACAGCATCCAACTGGCCGGATGGTTGAGCTGCAAACTCAGCAGTGGTTAATAGGGTTTCGCCCGGCGAGATTTTGCCCTCATCCGCTTCAGAGTCTGTTGCAGAGGTCTCTGCATCAGTCGTGGTTTCTGCCATGCGAGCTGACACTTGCTCTAAGAGATCATCCAAGGAGGCGATCGTCTCTTCTAAGGTTGGGCCAGGGGACTCAGTCGCCTCATCAGGGTCTAGAGCACCTGCGAGGTCTTCGGTTGTGAGGGTCTCAGCTTCAGGGTCAATGGCCGGATCGCCAAAGAGCACTGTGCCTGCAACAGGTGCGGTAACAGGGGGAAGGGAGGAATTCTCTGCTCGCTCCGGTTCTGTTACCGTTGCTGGATCACTCAAGTTGGCAAACAGCTCTTGCTGGACTTCACGAGGCAAGTCGGCGGCAGGCTCAAGTTCTGGCAACTCCAACGGCACATCTTGAGCTGTGGGAGGTTGCTTTGGGTCGGGTTGAGGTAGATCTACTGTCAGTACGCGGGATAGATCTGGTGCTGATAAAGGTTCATCTTGGCCTGGATCATAGTTAAAAAGATATTCATCCCACGCTTCCCAAGCTTGATCACTCGAAACCGTATGTTGCTGTGACGGAGCGGAGACTTGCGGGTTTAAGTCGAGCTGGAGAACTTGCTCCACGGGTTCCACGAACTCGCCTGTAATCAAGGGTTCTAATGCGGGTAAGGGTTCGCCTTGATCCAGTTGAAGCAAGGGCATCTCATGAACAGGAGATGATTGCCAAGGGAGTGCTGAGTCTACAGCACGGGGGGACATCGCTGCTGGAGACTGATGGGGTAAGGCTTCAGCCCTATCTCCAGGTGTTAATAAAGTCTGATTTTGTAACTCATGGATTTGGCCAAGTTTGTGGCGGAGCGATTGGTGATAACTTTGAACATCTTGCTCAAGGCTATTGAAAACTTGATGGAAAGTTTGATCTAAGCTCAAGAACAATTGGTCAGCTTGCTGCTCGAGCGATCGCAACTTTTCAAGCCAGTCCAGTTGTTGCAAAGCGGGAGGAGCATTGTTTGGCGCTGGTGTGCCTGAGAGCGTTTGGCTAAATTGTCCTTGTAACCGATCAAACACCGTTGCCAACTCTTGTTTAAGTGCCTCACTACAGCGATGCATTACAGTTTGCAACAATTCATGGGACATCTGGCGCTGCTGGGTTTCAAGATGATGGATTTCCCGACGGAGGGTTTCTCGTTGCTGCCGAACCGTTTCTAACTCCAGTTGCATGGGCTGCAACCAAGCTTGGCGCTGTAAATTCATTTGGGCCATCACAGCCCGTGCGATCGCCTCGGCTGTCTGCTGCTCTGGTGGGTTTAAGGGCAATGCTTCTAAATCAGGAACCTCCACTTGGCGCACCAAGTTGCTCAAACACCAGCGAACCTTTTCAAGCACAGCCTGGTATTGCGCTGGCTCAATCAACATATCTGGGTTCGCTTCGTCAGTTGCCCATAGAAGCTGATCTACCTCTGCAATGAGTTCTTGAATATCAGTTTGTGAAACGGTCACCGTCAACCTCTAGATGCCAGATCGTCATTAGCAATTGTGCTTCTATGCTACACCTACTGGTATGGCAATCTTCAGAATTAGCAGGCAAGCCCTACCATTCAGAGCTAAAATTAGCCCAGGCAGTTAGTGTGATATTACAGACTACTAATGCTTGCCTCCCAGCCACGCCCCCATTTTCTGACTTGTGTCCCGCTCCCTCATGGAAGATCGCTTTAATCCTGTTGATGACCCAGATATTCATTTGCTGGTGGAAACGGTTCCCTTTTTTAAAGGGTTACCAGAAGAGATTTTAGGCAAAGTGACTTGTCATGTGGTGACGCGAACCCATCCGTCGAATCAAGTGATTCTGCTCGAAAATGATTGGGGGGGATCGGTTTATTTTATTGTGGATGGCTGGGTGAAAATCCGTACCTACAATCTGGACGGGAAGGAAGTCACGCTCAATATCATTGGCAAGGGTGAGGTTTTTGGCGAAATGGCGGCGCTTGATGAAGTTCCCCGCTCCACAGACGTGATCACGCTGACCAAAACCAAAATTAGCAGTATCCCTGCCCAAGATTTTGTGGACTTGATTAATAATGAGCCGCTGGCAGGAGTGCGCTTGGCCCAATTGATGGGTACGCGTCTGCGCCAGGTCAACCGTCGCTTGCGCTTGCGGGAAGCAGATAGTATGTCGCGGGTTGCGGATACAATCCTCTTTTTGGCTGAAGGTCAGGGGAAGCGAAGTGAAGGGGGAATTGAAATCCCTAACCTACCCCATCGAGAACTAAGTAGCCTGAGTGGCTTAGCGCGGGAGACTGTCACACGAGTGCTCACCAAGCTAGAGAAGAAAAACCTAATTCGGCGAGAGCAAGATGTGTTGTTGATCCCGAATCCCCAGGCACTGGAACGCACGATTAATTAATCATATCAACCCTTGAATCGCTGAGCCTATTTTCTTGTGGGTGATAGCTAAACGCTATGCAGCGCAAAAAAAACGTAGTGCGGATGTTTTGCCCACCATTGACAATGATTTTTGGGAGTGTGTTGTTCCCTTGTATCATGGCTCTGACGCTTACCGATTACAGCCAACCTTAGAGCGATAGAGGCAGAGCCTCTCAAACTACATTATCTGGCAGAGCCAGGTAACGAGCAAAGGGGTCGGGAGAGCATTGTTGAGTAATCACAGTGAGTTTTGTTGCTGCCGATAATTGTGCAACTCTTGCTGCCACTGCTCCACCGCTGCATCCAGGCCAGCTTGATGCTCACAATGCACCTGACCTGGCTTAAGACGCTGCCATTGGACAAAGTCTCGGCTGGCGGGGGGACGTTTAAGGGGGCAATGGGGCTGAGCAGGCTCCCGCAGGCTCCAAAGGGCTGATCCCAACGTTCGGATCAGATCCAACACCGTTTTTAACGATCGCTCTTGGTTGCCAGGTTGGCCAGTTTCGATCACAATATCTGGCTCAACCCAAATACCATGTACTCCCAAGTGGAGTCGCGCCATCCAGAGAGCACGAGGTAAATGAGACGCTGAGGTGATTAAACGGACATGGTGGGCTTGCCACGATCGCAGAATCGGGGTGCTGTGATAGAAGTTACCCCAGGTGTTTTGAGCACAGCGATCGCTATAGACCTGGTCTAAAGGAGTTTGAACTCGCTCAAAAATCAACGAAATACAGGGTAAATCAGACCCACCAGAAATCAAAATCGGCACATCGGGTAATGCTTTCGCCACTTCCGCCACATGCATCTCCCGTTTGATGCTGCCTCCCAGTACCAAAATGGCATCAGTGGGTTGTTGGGCATGGCGGTAGAGCTGGCTGGAGAGGGCGATCGCTATTACTAGAATCAAACTCAAAATCCCTCTCAAAACCCACGTTAAAGATCGTCGCCGACGCCAACTTACCTGCTCTTTCATTAGTGAATGCCTCAATTCCAACGAACAGAAAAAATGAGCAACCAAGCGAACAACTAGAACTGTTCAAAGAAACAGATTAATTCTGGTTCTCTCTCTGGATGAGTTAGACATTGCATCCGTTCACTAATCTCCAGAAATGGGTTTCCATACAGCCAAATATTTTGCAGATTAGTGAGTTCAGATAACAGAGTACTATCTTGGATTGCATTGCGATCAATATGGAGTTCTTGCAAGTTACTCAAAGTAGAAAGAGGATCAGCACTTTGAACTGAATTGGAGTGCACCCACAGTTTTTGCAGATTTGTGAGACTGATGAGCGGAACTAGATCTTGAATTTCATTATCCTCAACCCAAAGTCTGTTTAGCCTGATTCCTCTACAAACTGAAGTATGGCTTTAACGTCCTAACGCGTGGAGGGTATTAATGCGATCAGCACAATCTTGAGTCACTTGCTCCAAAACCTGGCGTTGCGTGCTCGCAGGTGGTGCAACAGGCTCGCCAATCCGTACCGTGATTGGTGTACTTTGTGGCAACCTCCCTTGCTCAATTTTTTCTGTTCCCCATAGACTCACAGGTAATAACGGTGCCTGAAGCTTAGCCGCCAATAGCGCCGCCCCCCGCTTCGGACGATGAACACGGGCATCGGCGGTGCGCGTTCCTTCTAAAAAAATACCGATCGCCCACCCCTGCTGACCCATATTGAGAGCCGCTTTAATCGCACCGCGATCGGCCCGCTGGCGCTCCACGGCATAAGCCCCATAGAGCCGAATTGCGCTGGCAAATACCGGAATTTTAAAGAGTTCTGCCTTGGCCATAAACGCCACAGGACGCTGAAGACAATTAGATAATAACGGCGGATCAAAATTGCTGGCGTGGTTACTCACAACCACCAGCGGGCCCGTACGGGGCACATTTTCTATTCCCACAATTTGTCCCTGAAAATAGCCCCGAAACAGCGGCGCAACCACTGACCACTTGAGGAGATGATAGAGCGCCAGGCTCAGGGGCGGTTCACGATCGGGCATGGGCAGGGGGCTTCAAGATGACACGCTCATTTCATTGTACGAGGGGAGTGGTCGCTTGCCGACGTCGCGTTTGATAGACATCAAGGGGGCGATCGAAACCTTTGAAGGACTGTTGACCAAGCCAATCAAATGCCTTGGGCACAGTAATTTGGTTATACGTAGCCGCAGAGATGATGCATTCACTAGCCGGACAAATTGCTTCCAGCCGAGCTGCTAGGTTAACTGGCTCACCCAGCACCGTATAGTCTACCCGCTGGGCACTGCCCACATCCCCCACCACAGCCCGGCCACTACTAATCGCCACCCGAATCGCCAGGGGTTCGGCAAAGGTATTGGCAGCATTGAGTTGGTCAAGATGCTTAAGCATATCTAAAGCTGCACGAACTGCGCGATCGGCATGATCGGGTTGGGGTTCTGGTGCCCCAAAGAACGCCATAATGCAATCACCAATAAATTTGTCCAATGTCCCCCCTAAGGCAAAGACAAATTGGAGCATTTCTTCGAAAAAGCGATCGAGCAATTGGGCAATCTGTTTGGGGGTCATCCGTTCGGACATAGAGCTAAACCCGACTAAGTCCGCAAAGATCACACTGATCTCAGCCTCACGGGGTTGAATGCGACCCCCTTCTAACTCACCTGCTGTAATAAGCTGCTGAACAACGGCTGGGGAATGGTAGCGTTCAAGCTGCTGACGAATCCGTTCTTGGCCTTGAAGTTTCCGGCGCAGCAGCCAGCGTTGCACACTATAGGCTACAAGATTGGCGATCGTCGAAAAAAAGCTCAGGTCTTCTTCATCTTCCGGGTCTTCGGAGGCCTTGAGGCGCAAACTTGCATCCCCATACAAAACACCCACCACTTGATTCGTATCCCATAGGGGCACCGCCAACGCCCCCCGAATCCCTTTAACTAAAATACTTTGTTCCCCTTCAAAGCGCTCATCTGCTTGGGCATCTAAGGTTTTGAGGGCAATCTTCTCTCGGAAAACCCGTTGGCAAATACTCTGACTAATCCAACTATGGCTGTGGGTCTGCTTAACATTCGTTGCCTGACGAGCTGCCGCATCAATTAAGCTCAGATTGCCATCGCCATCGACATCAACCAACAATGCCAACCGTTGAATATCAGGAATCTCCTTAAACAAAATCAACTGAACTTTCTGAAAAATATCTTCAATCGATTCAGCAGAACTCAGACTCTTAGAAATTTCAACGAGGTATTGGAGACGGGCGATCGCTCGTTGTTGGGTTTTACTGGTTTCCTCTTGACCTGCCTGTAGCCATTGTTTTTGAAGCTCCTCAACACTACGTGAAATCGTGTTGCTACGGTTGGCGATTTGGGTGCGCTTATCATTATCACTTTTGATCACTGAATCAACGTCGATCAAATACACCAACAAAAAAGCATTACCAATTTGAATCGCATCACTATGGTGTAGCTGATATACCCCCTTAATCTCCACCTGATTCACTACAGTGCCATTGGTACTGCCCATATCTTCAATGCACCACTCTCCCTGGGCATTTTGATAGATTCGACTATGGTTACGAGAAACTTCTGAAAAGGGTAAACAGAGATCACATTCTGGCAGACGACCGATAATTAGCTCTTGGGAGGAGACTGTAATGAGCTGTTCCGCCCTGTCGTCGATATGAAGATGAAGTTTGAGTTCAGCCATTTGGGAGAGCGCTACAGTCAGCCAAGCGTCAGCCAACGAGAAATGTTGATACTTAATCCTACTTTACTCAGACTGTGACCTTAGATTCGGAACATTTCTAGGGCACGGCCTTAGCGCAGCGCAGAGCCCTTATCGAACAAGCGGCTCTGCACCTAATCCCAACGTCATGACAGGAACTATGCTCTGATGAACAAACAACGATCCCATCCCCCCAACCATCGCCAGAATCTATTTTTTGTAAATCTCAAGCCGATTTGGATACAGAGCTGGGGCTACTTTCTCGTTCTGGCTTGCGGCAGTGGCGCGATTAATGGGCTCTTGGCTCGATTGGGATGGATTCAGGCGCATCAGGTTTCACCGCTCTACCGCAACGAATTCATTTTGCCCTGCTTGTGGTTTCTGCTTGGCCTCGGGCTGGGCATGTTTTTAGTCCCCCGCATCATCTATCACCACCAAGCAAAATCACCCGAGCTAGAGGCAGATCAGGAGAGGGGTAGTTTAGAGTGAGAAAGGATTAATCCGTCCCATCTTAATCAGCAGCGGAGAGCAACGCCATGAGTGAACAGCCTGAAAAAAACCTCGAACAACGCCTTGAAGATGAAGTGGCATTTATGAGCATCAATAAATTAACGGAACTGGGTAATCAAGCGATCGCGGCAGGTCTGATTATTGGTCATGGCTTTCACGGGGGACAATACGAAATTTTGCGGCGGGGTGAGGTCTTGCTCTTCTCGCCCGAAGAGGCGCAGGCTTATCTGGAAGAGGCGTTGCAGAAGAAAGGAAAGTAGAGTTTAGAGTTCAAAGTTCAAAGTTCAGGGTTCAGAGTTGTTTAAAACACGAACGCTTACCTTGAATAAGGAACAGGCATGAAACACAGTTGGGCATTTCTGGAAATTTTTTCCCGTGAAGGGGGAATTCAATCCTACGTTAAAGATATTTGGCAAGCCTATGGAGAGCTGGCGGCGGCACAGGGCTATCACTCGCAGGTGTTTTTGCTGCGCGATCGCGCCCCCATCACCAACCCATTCCAGAGCGATCGCGTCCGGTTCCACTATTACGCCAGCCGCTCAGCCCAGCTCGGACGGCTCAAACTGGCTACAGGCTTGGCGCGATCGCTTCTGCTTAATCGACCCCAGCGGGTCTTGTGTGGTCATATCAAACTCGCCCCTTTAACGCGTCTACTGTGCCAGCCCTTGGGCATCCCCTATACCGTGCTCACCTATGGCAAAGAAGTGTGGGATATGTGGGAAATGCTCACGGATCTTGAGCGCCAATCCTTGCACCACGCCGCTAGCATTTGGACGATTAGCCGCTATAGCCGCGATCGAATTTGTGAAGCTCATCGAATTCCTCCAACACGAGTGCAGTTGTTGCCTTGCGTCGTTGATGGGGAGCGATTTCAGCCTGGTTCTAAACCTGTTCATTTACTGGAGCGCTACCAACTCCAGGGCGCAAAAGTATTGATGACCGTCTCACGACTCTGGGCAGAGGATATTTATAAGGGCGTGGATGTGACGATTCGAGCGCTGCCGCAGATTGCCCAGGCTATTCCGAATGTGAAATATCTGGTGATCGGTCGCGGGGACGATCAGCCGCGTTTGGCTCAGTTGGCTCAAGAGATGGGCGTAGGCGATCGCGTTGTATTCGCAGGCTTTGTGTCTACCCCCGAGTTGCCGGATCACTATCGTGTCGCTGATGCTTACACCATGCCCTCCCAGGAAGGGTTCGGTATTGTCTACCTCGAAGCGATGGCTAGCGGCATTCCGGCGCTCTCGGGTCTAGGGGATGGTTCGGCTGATCCGTTGCAGGATAGTCGGGTAGGCTGGCAAGTACCCCATCGGGACGTGGATGCGGTCGCAGCGGGGTGTATTGAGATGCTGCGGGGTGAGGAGCAGCGGTGTGATGGAGAATGGTTGCGATCGCAGGCACTGGAAAAGTTCGGTCGGGCATCGTTGACCCAGCGCTTGGTTCAACTGTTAGAACTCGACTGATCATGCTCAGTTTGAATGTGTTGAATCCCCTCCTGAATCCGCCGTGTTATTCCTGCCCAATCCTCAGTTTGAACTAGCTGACGGGGGAAAAGCTGACTCGAAAGACCCACCGCGATCGCGCCCGCTTGCAACAGTTCTGGCGTTTGTTCTAGGGTCACGCCGCCTGTGGGGATGAGCGGAATATCGTTAAGAGGCGCTGCGATCGCCTGCAAATAAGCCGCGCCCCCCACTGCTTGAATCGGAAACACTTTCACCGCTGTGGCCCCCGCTTGCCAAGCCGTGACGATTTCGCTGGGGGTGAGCGCCCCTGGAATGATGGGAATGCCCAGCGATCGCGCCATCTGGATTAATGGCACGTTGGTATGGGGCGCAAAGGCGAAAGCAGCGTCCACATCAGCGGCCTGTTGGAGCTGTTCAACGGTTAGGATTGTGCCGACCCCGATCGCGCGATTGGGAAACGCTTGACTGAGACGGCGCACCAACTGCTGGGCATGGGGCGTATTCCAGGTAATTTCAATCGAAGCCAAGCCCCCTTCAATGGCGCAAACTGCCATTTGATAAGCTATCTCCGGCGTGGCCGCTCTCACTACGGCAATGATCGGGCTGTTCTCAAGTTGATTTAACCAAGCCACCTTAATTTAAACTCACCCTTAATCTGGAACCACGATGCTGCCCAAAGTGCTTTTAAAAGCGCATTCATCATATCTTGTGTTGACGTCATGACCTCTATTTCCATCATCATCCCGGTCTACAACGAAGCGTTAGCCCTGCCCCAGACCTTGCCTCACCTCTGCTCAAACCCCAATCTAGAAATTATTGTGGTGGATGGCGGGTCAACGGATGACTCATTGGCGATCGCTCAGTCCTATGACGTCAAGGCATTTTTAAGTCCTGAACCCGGACGCGCTGCTCAAATGAATGCGGGGGCAGCACTCGCCACAGGCGAAATTCTGCTGTTTCTCCACGCTGATACCCAACTGCCGACAGGGTTTGAAACCCTTGTGAGAAGAGCATTACAAGATGAACAAGTGGTGGCAGGGGCATTTGAGCTGGCGATCGCAGGCTCAGCACCCGGATTACGTTGGGTCGAATGGGGGGTTAAATGGCGATCGCATTGGTTTGCCTTGCCCTATGGGGATCAAGCTGTGTTTTTGCGCAGGGAAACCTTTGAAGCGATTGGGGGCTTCCCCAGCCTACCGATTATGGAAGATTTTGTGTTTGTCCGTCAGTTGCAGCGTCACGGCAAAATCACCATCCTCCCCCAGCCTGTACTCACTTCAGCTCGGCGCTGGCAACGGCTGGGTATCCTCAAAACGACGCTGATCAATCAAACCATGATTATGGGCTATTACGCGGGCGTGAAGCCGCAGCGTTTGGCAGATTGGTATCGACGCCTACGTTAAATCTGGATAACAGTAACTGACTTATGAGACCAATTCGCTCAGACGTTCAAACTGGAATTCATCCACCCAATTGATCAGCTTTTTGCGCAAGCTGACGTAGTTTTCCGGAATTTCATGGAGCAAGTCGCGGATCTGCTGCTCATTACAGACTGAGATCGCCCCCTGGAGCTCAATCTGCCATTGCGGGGGCATGAAATCTAAGGTGTCTGGCGAATGCGTATCTGGTAATTGGGCAGGGTGAGCCGCAGGTTCCAAAGATTTTGCTGCGTAGCGATATTCCACAGGCAGTTGGCTGGCGATCGCGTCCAAGAGCTGCTCTCGGTTAAATGGTTTGGTGAGCACCTGCATAATTCCCTCGGGTGGGAATTGACCATTATCACGACTAAAAGCATTGGCAGTTAGGCCGATTAGGACTGGAGGGGAATGATCCTGGCGTAACGTCGCAACCACAAGGTCAGCTTCTGTATTGTTGAGAACGCTTAAATGAATCAAGGCTAAATCGACTGGCTGGCTTTGACAATGGGCGATCGCACTCGGCACATCTGCACAAATCGTGACCACAAATCCCACATCTGTGAGCCACTCTTGATACAAGAGACGGCTATCCGCATCGTTTTCGAGCACCAGAATCTGATAAGTGGGCTGATTAGGTTGCAGCCCCACCACAGTATTGACTGCTACTTCTTGCTCAACCTGAGTTTGGCTCACCTCCACCGGAATCGTAAATGCAAATGTTGCTCCCTGTTGCTCAACGCTATCAACAGTGATTTGTCCCCCCATTAGTTGAACAAATTGCTGAGCAATGCTCAAACCTAATCCTGTACCTTCCAGTTGCTCTGCACCTGTTTGAGTCTGACCAAACGCTTCAAAAATATGCTCTAGGCTATCAGTGGGAATACCACAGCCTGTATCTTGCACCCAGAACGTGAGGTTTACCCAATGTAGACGGCTCTGAGGCTGGGCTTGCACCCGCAGCGTCACTGTTCCCTGTTCGGTGAACTTAACGCCATTACTGAGGAGATTAATCAATACTTGGCGGAGTTTTTGCCCATCGATAAGCGCTTGGCGGGGTACAGTCGGGTCCCATTGCAACGAGAGTTCGAGAGCTTTGGCTTGAGCCTTGACCTCCACAATCTCAATCACACTCCGTAGCAGCGCATGCAGATCGCAATTTGCCAAACTGAGGGTCGTGCGCCCAGCTTCGATTTTAGACATCGCCAACACATCATTAATCAGCGTGAGGAGATGTTCACCACTGCGATTGATGATGTGGAGTTGGTTGGTCTGAGTGGGGGTCAAATTTGTAGCGCCACCCAGGAGCTGAGCAAATCCCAAAATGGCATTGAGGGGGGTGCGTAGCTCATGACTCATGCTGGCGAGAAACTCGCTTTTTGCAGCGCTGGCGGCTTCGGCTTTGTCTTTAGCGTGCTGGAGTGCTGCCGCCTGTTGTTGCGTTGCGGCCAACAACTGCGCCTGTTGGAGAGCCACCGTCATATGCTCCCCAATCTGGATCACAATGTTGATTTCATCCGCTCCCCAGAGGCGGGGGGTGGCATTTTGATATACACAAACCAAACCCCAAAGCTGATTATCGACAAAGAGGGGGGTATTAACATAGGCTTTGGCGTCCATGCGATCGAGAAAGTCTTGATAGCATTCGCTAAATCCTGCTGTAGCAACGTCATTGACGGCGCGATAGGGCAGTCCCCCCCGATAGATGCCCCCTTGGTTCGCTTGTAAATAGGTGTCGGTCACTTCAACAGGCGGTTCGCCTGCTTTATATTGCTGGAGCACACAATCCGAATGCTCGGTGGTATTCCGTTGCAGCTCGGCTTCCACAATTTGACGGGTGCGCAGTGGTTCCCAGTTTGGGTTTACGGATTCTGCAACAATGGTGCCGCTCCAATCAGGATTAAATTGGTAAATTATAGCGCGATCGCAAGCTAAAACCGAAAGGAGTTCTGCAGTGGTGGTTTGGAAAATTGTATCGAGATCCAAGCTTCGACGAATCCGCGTAATCCCTTGGGCTAGGATACGTTCTCGGGCTAAATGAGCACGAAGATTAGTTGTATGGGGTGTGGCTGAATTCATGTGTGTCATTCACCAAAAAAATGTTTCAATCTAAAGCTTTGGATGCACTCAAATACAGGCACAATAAAACGAAAAACACCAATATAGTAAACGCCTCACAAGACTAATTGGAACACTTGAAAAAGTAAGAAAATGAGCTATTCGGAATTGTTTGGCGATCCCGTTCTCACAAGTGAGCAAAAAAAGCGACAGATGCCCTTAAAACCATAAATAGCTATCCTTTATTGATTTAAGGTGATGCACTCAAGTCGATGGCTTCAGGGACTAAAACAACCATCATGTTGTTATTCTGGCTGTCTACATGCCTTGTTCATGAATCAAGATTAACATTTTTGATTATCTCAATCCATCAGTTCAATTGCCTTATTCTATTCATGTGCCTTATTCTATTCATGTCTCAAGAACAAATCTCTACTGAGCCTAGCGTAATCGTCCATCATCTCTTTGGCTATCTGTTTCCTTGGGATATCACCCGAGCATTAGAATTTGCTTTACTTAAAACTTTTTGTGTCCCCAGTATTTCAAGGCTACTTGCCCAAACAGGAGAATTTCGTGACCATACTCAGAAGCGCTACGACGACACAGGACTGTTAATTGCTGAGATTGCCCAATGGGGCTACAAGCATGAGCGAGGACAAGCCGCTATTGCCCGCATGAATGCCATTCACGGTCGCTTCAAAATCAGCAACAACGATTTTCTGTATGTACTCTCAACATTCATTTATGAACCGATTCGTTGGCTCAATCAGTTCGGTTGGCGTCGGTTAACCGAAGTGGAACAGGAGGCTTGCTACCAATTTTGGTGTGCGGTGGGCGATCGCATGCAGATCACAAACATCCCCGATAGTTATATGGCTTTTGAGCAGTTCCACGATCGCTACGAGATTGAACAGTTTCTCTATGCTTCGACGAATCAACAGATCGCTGAGGCGACCCAAATGATGTTCCTGGGTTGGTTTCCCGTGCCGTTGCGGTCAATTCTTGCCCCTGCGCTGATGCATTGCTTGAGCCTTTGATGGTTCCGGCGTTGGGGGTCACGCAATCGCCCCAACGGCTGATGCAAACTGTGCGTCAGAGTCTGTGAGCGCAATCATACTTTGCTCATTTGTTCCCACCGCGTCAGCGATCGCACTTCTATACTGAACTGCCTAATCGCACCTATTCTCAGGGGTATGAGATTGAGGACTTGGGGCCGAAGTGGGAAGGGGAGCGGAGCGATCGCTGAAAATCCGAGTTAAGATAACCCGTAATCGGCGAGGACAGCATAACAATTTAACAAATCTATGAAAGCACTCTTAATCTATCCCATTTTCCCGAAGAGCTTTTGGTCATTCGAGAAAACTCTTGAGTTGGTCGGGCGTAAAGCGATGCTGCCGCCCCTCGGTCTCATCACAGTTGGTGCAATGCTCCCCCAAGACTGGGAACTCCGCCTCGTCGATCGTAATGTCTCTGAA
>JAAHHN010000370.1 GCA_010672165.1 Spirulina sp. SIO3F2
CAGTTCTCCAGGGTTTTGTTGTGGTAACTCAATTCTAGAGGACTGGCTCCCTCTTCTGAATTCTCTGTATCCCTTTCTGCATCTGCCTTTCAATTTCTTCTCAAACAAGTTTTGTCAGTCAATCAGGGATTGGGTAGTGATGTCATTCAATAACCTTATACTTGCTCCTTTTCCTCATCTACCTTAATGGATGATTTTTTTCTTGGATTACTCTAAGTAATGCTATGCCCAACATGGCTGTGAAAATGGCCAATGTGGCGAAGAACGCGCCTAGGCTACTCGCCAGAATCCAACACCACCACTGAGTAAAATATCGTTTTAGCAATAAACTCTGACCGAAGCCCAACAACACGCCTACACCTGTCCAGTTCAGTATTGTCAAGATGAATGCAGCCCAGGGATCATCACTTGGGGCGATCGCCTCTGACCCCAACGGCATCATGATCAAATGCCCGGTCACCATGCCCAGAATGGTGATCATGACCCATCCCTTCAAGCGGGGTTGATAGCGTCGCAGCACATCCCATTGGGCTAGACCGATAGTCGCACCTGTGAGGAGCCCAAACATTAAAACCATGCCCAGAGGATTGATGGCTGCTCCAGCATTGTGGCTTGCCTGATAGCTTAGCCAAATGGAGCTAGCAACATGGCCCAGTGCTAACCCTCCCAAAACACCTAAGCTATTGCTGACAACCCAACGCCGGAACAATGGCGGTGCTGACTTTACCACAGTTGTTCTTCCCCTTGCCCCCAAAAGCCATCAAACTTCTTGACCGTTACATCACCTAAGACACGAGTTTGGCAGGCAAGACGGCGACCCTGCTCAGGGTTATGGGGCGGTAGAGAACGGCGGGCGCGATCGCGCCAATTGGCCTCAGAAACAGCCCCACTCACCTGTACCGCACAAGTGCCGCAAGTCCCCAAACCCCGACAGTTAATTAATGTTGCGTTGCCATTATGCACCGGAATTCCATGCTGCAATAAGATCTGGCGCAGGTTTGAGCCGACGGCACAGCTCACCGTTTGTCCTTGGGCAGTTACTGTCGGCATGGGCATCCTTTAAAAAGTGATTGTTATTGACTCAATCTTAAGACTGAATACCGTTTCTCATTCAGTCCAAAGCATCATCGTGCAATAACGATTCAGACTTAACCCACCCTGCGTTAACGCGCTCTCCTTCCCAGAGGGGATGTTTCGCTTTAAAATCTCCGCCACCTCAACAACCATGATCTCTAATCGTCCCATCATTATCTACGACACCACCCTACGCGATGGCGCTCAACGGGAGGGTTTGGCCCTCTCTCTTAGTGATAAGTTACACATTGCCCACCAGCTTGATGTACTCGGTGTGCCATTTATTGAAGGCGGCTGGCCGGGAGCGAATCCGAAGGATGTACAGTTCTTTTGGCGTTTGCAAGAAACCCCTCTGCAACAGGCTCAATTGGTTGCCTTTTGTTCCACCCGCCGCCCCCATCGCCGCGCTGCTGAAGATTCAATGCTCCAAGCTATCTTGGCGGCGGGCACCCATTGGGTGACGATTTTTGGCAAATCTTGGGATCTCCATGTCACCGAAGGCCTGAAAACCGAACTCGCTGAAAATTTAGCGATGATTCAGGATACGGTGAGCTATCTGATTAGCCAAGGTCGGCAGGTGATCTATGACGCGGAACATTGGTTTGATGGTTATAAGGAGAACCCAGACTATGCCCTGCAAACCCTGAAGGCGGCTTGGGACGCTGGGGCGAAATGGCTAGTACTCTGCGACACAAACGGGGGGACGCTACCTCATGAGGTGAGCCAGACGATCGCGGCGATTTATGCCGCTTATCCTGAATTGCGTACCGATCCCGAAGCCCCCCAACTGGGAATTCATACCCATAACGATGGCGAATTGGCCGTGGCCAATGCGATCGCGGCGGTGCAAGCAGGCGTAACGATGGTGCAGGGCACCATCAACGGCTATGGCGAACGCTGTGGTAATGCCAACCTGTGCTCAGTGATCCCCAATCTGCAACTGAAGCTGGGCTATGACTGCCTGGGCTCGGAGCAGCTCCAGCAACTGAGCCGCACCAGCCGGATGATTAGTGAGTTAGCCAACCTGGCCCCGGATGATCATGCCCCATTTGTGGGACGTTCCGCCTTTGCCCATAAGGGGGGGATTCATGTTTCAGCGGTGGCTCGTAACCCGAAAACCTATGAACATCTTGACCCCAGCGCGATCGGCAACGAGCGTCGGATTGTGATTTCCGATCAGTCGGGTCTGAGCAATGTACTAGCCAAAGCCCGCACGTTTGGGATTGAACTCGATCCCAAAGATGGAGCTTGTCGCCAGATTTTGCAGCAACTGAAGGAACTCGAAAGCGCGGGCTATCAGTTTGAAGCGGCGGAGGCGAGTTTTGAGCTGCTGATGCGCTCGGCACTGGGGCAGCGCCCCACTCAGTTTACGCTCAAGGGCTTTCAGGTGACCTGTGATATTTGGCAAGCGATCGCCCAGGCCTGTGGCAGTAATGCTTTGGCTACGATCAAAGTCAATGTCAATGGCGAAGACCTCTTAGAAGTTGCCGAGGGCAATGGCCCGGTTTCTGCTCTGGATGCAGCTCTACGTAAAGCGCTTGTGCGTTTCTACCCTGAAATTGGTGATTTTCATCTCACAGACTATAAGGTACGGATTTTGGATAGTGGGTCTGGAACCCAGGCACGGACACGGGTGCTCGTCGAGTCGAGTAATGGCGAAGACCATTGGACTACAGTCGGTGTTTCCACCAATATCATTGATGCCTCCTACCAAGCTGTGGTGGAGGGCATTGAATATGGCCTGTTGCGCGATCGTCAACTGTTCGGCTCGGAGCAGCCACTGAACGCGTTGTATTAAGCCAACGTGCGTAGGGGCGTGTTTAAACTGGGTGCATCCCAGTTTGGCAGCCCTCACCCTAAATCCCTCGCCCAAGCTTGGGCTGCTGCTTGTACACAAACTGTAAATCCTGACCTAATGCGCAATTCCGCCTCCTGAATCCCCCTAAATCCCCCTTTGGAAGCAGGGTGGTTTTAAAGGGGGGCAGGGGGGATCTCGGGTCTAGAACTTAAATATGCAAACCCTACTGTGCTGCACTTGTCCTCCACAACCCCTTGAGTATTACACCTGCATCGATTCGCATGGCTTGCGCGATCCCCCCGGCTACGCCGACCCCCTTGGTAAGGGGGTTCTTCAGTCAAACCCTAATTCTCAACTAAACCATCTCAGCCGCTTGCGGCGTCACCTCCCTTGCACTAGGCCAAGCGCTACGCGAAACAAGAGGACTATCTTCTGGCATGGAAATGGGCCCATCCCATCGCCACTAAAAGCCCGGACAGTAGTCTCGCCCCGAAAGCAGCCTATTGGGTTGGG
>JAAHHN010000371.1 GCA_010672165.1 Spirulina sp. SIO3F2
ATTGTGCAACAAAACTGTTCAGCAACTTTTGCAAATCAACCGTCGTTGGAGCACCTTTTACAATAAAGGTCGGCGAGCTATATCGCTTGCCCTCTCTACTTTCTGACCCCTTCTGTCACCCTGCCAGGCTTGAAGCTACACCCATAGAAAAGATTAAGCGCCAGTTTGATGTGAATGTAATCGGCTTGCTAGAGACCACCAAAGCTGTTTTGCCCCATTTCCGTCGGAACAAAAGCGGCATCATTATCAACATTTCCTCGATTGGCGGCAAAATGACCTTTCCTCTGGGAACGCTCTATCACGGTTCCAAGTTTGCCGTCGAGGGGCTATCGGAGGCATTACATTTTGAACTAGGAGCGATCGGCGTCAAAGTCAAAATTATCGAACCCGGTATGATCAGAACCGACTTCGGCGGCCGTTCGTTTGACTTCAACAACGATGAGAGCTTGACCGAGTACCAAGGAGTCGTCGATCAATTGTTTGCGGGTTTTGGTTCCTTTGGAGAAAACAGTTCCGAGCCGATTGTTGTGGCGGAGGTGATCTACAAAGCGGCGACTGATGGAACGGAGCAATTGCGTTATACAGCGGGGGCAGATGCTAAAGCACTGATTGCCAGCCGGAAAGCCACAGATGACGAGACGTTTTTGGCTGGCATTAAGACTCAGTTTGGTTTGGAATGAATGCTAAAGCCGCTTCTCTAAATATTGCCCAATCATAATCTCTTGACCTGCCCGGGAGATGATCGATTGGCGGGTGCGATATTGACTGCCAATCAGTTTGAGTTCCTCCTCAAACTTGGAGCCTTGATATTCCATACGCAGACAGAGCGTCCGTTCCTTGGGGATAGTGAAGGTGGCAGCGACAGGTTTGGGTGTCATAAAACCACGATCGCGCAACAGCAAATCGCCATAAACTCCAAATATCGTGGAACCCACCGAGGGTTTGCGCTCAATGTTGCGATAGGTGCTCTCCCAGCTCACTTTTGTTCCGGACTGGATCACCGCCTCAGCCGGTAATTCATGCAATTGCGCCAGGTGTTGTAGCTCATCACTCTCTGGGTACAAGGCTTGGATCACGAGGTGACTATCCACCTCTTGAACCATCCCCTCTTTGAGGGTGTAATAGCGCCGTTGGGAGAGCCATTCGCCCACACTCTCTTGCAAGAATGCCTCAACCTGTTGCTGGACTGAGGGCTGTTGAATGGCGGTGTTTAGGGACTGGGCCACTGTTTGCATAAGCGAAACCTATTTGTAAGTCATGACTCATAATGGGGTAAGTGAGTCAAGAAAAAAGAATCATTTTTTACATATATTTATATTTTAACGATTTCTTTAGTGATTTGGGGGCGCAATCGGGTTTTCCGTCGATCGCAAAAATCCAGTACGATACCAAGCGTTGACTTGGAACCCTGGCTTCTACGCTATGACTTCGACTCAAACTTGGTCTGCGATCGTGCAACTGCTGCGCTGGAACCATCCAGCGGGACGTCTTATTCTGATGTTGCCAGCCCTCTGGGCAGTGGTTATGGCGGCGAAAGGTCAACCGCCGTTACCGTTAATTGTTGTGATTGTGCTGGGCAGCATTGCCACCAGTGCGGCGGGTTGTGTCGCTAACGACCTCTGGGATCGCAACATTGACCCCCAGGTTGAGCGGACAAAAGCCCGGCCGTTGGCCTCGCGGGCGCTCTCTGTTCAAGTGGGCATTGCGGTGGGTCTGGTCGCCCTCACTTGCGCAGCGGGTCTGGCGTTCTATCTCAACCCCCTCAGCTTTGGGCTCTGTGTGGCAGCGGTGCCGTTTATTCTGCTCTACCCCTCAGCCAAGCGATTTTTTCCCATTCCCCAATTGGTGCTCTCCCTCACCTGGGGATTTGCGGTGTTGATTAGCTGGACGGCAGTCACAGGGGCGATCGCAAGTATCACCTGGCTGCTGTGGGGGGCGGTGGTCTGTTGGACGCTGGGCTTTGATACAGTCTATGCCCTCTCGGATCGGGAGGATGATATCCAGGTGGGGGTCAACTCCAGTGCGCGATTTTTTGGGGCATTTGCCCCGCACTTTGTGGGGGTTTGCTTTGCGGTAACTGCCGCCTTACTTGGAGCTGTTGCTTATCTTGAGCAACTCAATGGCAGTTTTTGGGTGATGTGGCTGCTGGCGGTGGTCGGTTGGGGACTCCAAACCCGGCGTTTGTTACAACCCGAACTCCCTCGTTCGGCTTACGGCAAAATCTTTGCTCAAAATGTGTGGTTGGGCAGTGCCATTTTGGTGGGTTTGATTACAGGATATTTACCGATCATTTAACTTAATGTGATTTTAACAATCTGTTTCAAAATCAAACAAATCGCAGTATTTTGATGCGCTGAGATCAGACCGAGTTCACCGCAAATTGGCCACTTTTTATCACCTTTTATTATTGTTGGGAACCGTAGAAATCCGTGATACTAAAGGGCGATCGCCTCTCCAGGACTGCTTCGATGAAACTCCATCATATTGTCTTAATGAGCACTATCCCTCAGCTATTCATCTGTGGTTTTGCACTGATCTGTGGCTGTATTTTTGCTCACCTTTACCCCGCCCTTAACGGACAACCAACCCCTGTCCAATCTTGGGCTGCCAACACCCCCTAAACCGACCAAACAAGCGTGATAAAATTTCTGGCTATAAGCTAGGGGTGCTCAGGCTGTTGCTGGGCTGAGAAAGACCCTTAGAACCTGAGACTGGTTAACACCAGCGGAGGGAAGCTGTTTTTTTGAGGAATTGAATATGCGGACTCAATGGGTTGCTAAACGTCGCGGTCAAACAAACGTGACGCAGATGCATTATGCGCGTCAGGGCCTGTTCACAGAAGAGATGCACTACGTAGCCAAGCGAGAGAATCTCCCAGTTGAGCTGATTCAGGATGAGGTGGCACGGGGCCGAATGATCATCCCAGCCAATATCAACCACACAAATCTAGAGCCGATGGCGATCGGCATTGCCTCTAAATGCAAGGTGAATGCCAATATTGGCGCGTCACCCAACTCTTCTGATTTAAGTGAAGAAGTGGCCAAGCTGGAGTTGGCCATTAAGTATGGCGCAGATACCCTGATGGATCTCTCGACTGGGGGCGGGAATCTGGATGAAATTCGCACTGCAATTATTGGGGCGTCGCCGATCCCCATCGGCACGGTGCCGATCTATCAAGCTCTCGAATCGGTGCATGGCCGGATTGAGAATCTAACACCCGAAGACTTTCTCCATATCATCGAGAAACACGCTCAACAGGGCGTGGACTATATGACGATCCATGCGGGGATTTT
The DNA here is from genome assembly GCA_010672165.1 of Spirulina sp. SIO3F2. Lineage (GTDB taxonomy): Bacteria > Cyanobacteriota > Cyanobacteriia > Cyanobacteriales > Spirulinaceae > SIO3F2. The sequence goes on from JAAHHN010000371.1 coordinate 3,294, forward strand.
GCTCGAATATCTGCCGCTGGTACGCAACCGCATCACGGGGATCGTCTCACGGGGTGGTGGCATTATTGCCCGCTGGATGCTGCACCACCAC
>JAAHHN010000372.1 GCA_010672165.1 Spirulina sp. SIO3F2
TAAACGCAGTACTCGTGCTCTCACAAAAGCCTTGACCTAATTGACGTTTAGGGGTTGCGGAGAGGAGGTGAAGTTGGTTAAAATTGTGCATAGTTGCGCTCTCGGAAAGCGTGACCGTCCGGGAGCAATTGCGATGCGTCCCGGTTTTTCTTTTTATTTATTTTAATATCTAATTTATATATTTGATCGAGCGCCGAGGGAAACTACCACCGTGACATACTCCCGACGCTCATGCAGTGCATAGGCTTGGGTGGTTCATGCGGGGTTGAAACTACTGCTCACTTATCGATTCATGCAATAGGCTTAGCGATACTGAGAACTGCGATTGCTCAGGGGTAAGAAGAGAAGTTTGGAGAGATCGAGAGGTCTAGGCTAGAACCGTAAAGTGGAGACAAAATAAACAACCCATGACCCCAGAAGAGTTATCTAATTTACGAGAGTGGGTTAGAGATGAACCCCTGAATGCCGCCCGACAGAAAATCAAAGATGGGCAATCAGATGATTACTACGAAGGTCTAAACCAAGCGATGGAGTATGTTTTAGACCTGTTCAATATTTACGACTTGAACCATGGTGATTTCACTGTTGATATTGCAGCTTTAGCTATAGCAGCCGCTGAAAAATCTGGTTTGAAGTGAATTTCTAGTGCTAACGCTCGTTTTTGCCTCATGAGACAATAGCTCTATCCCGAAAACTGGCAAGTAAAACAAGGCATGCCAAATCCCAGAGCCAGCGCTGAAGCCCTAGAGCACCTTGTCGAACCAGCACGTCTGAAGAAACGATGGAAGAAGCTTGACGAGAAATGGCTAGATGAAGCTGAGGTTGCACAAAGGACTTTGCAGCGCTTTTGGGATGGGGAGCGCTTAAGACGATCGAGCTTTTACCAGATTTGTGAGGCGATCGGGGTTGACTGGAAATTGGTGGCGGTAGAGGAAGAACCAGAGCCAAAACTAGACCCAAAACCAGAGCCAGACTTGATTTCGGAACGAGCCTCAGAACTTGAGTCTGTTGTTTTAGGTGTTGAACTGGATGTCTCTAAATACACACTAGAAGAATTACACTTCTTGGTTGAGATGCTGCTCAGGCAAATCAAAACCCAAGGCGATGGTACATTGAAACTCTCTTATTACAAAAAGGGCAGTCTTCAGTTATTTCTGACTGGTTCAGCAGAGGATATTGAGAGACTTTTTTCACTAATTGGGTCTGAGGAGTTTAGTGAGATTGTCTCGTTGGTTGAATATGGTGCACCTAGTGAAATTCAAGAGCATCTGCTTTTAAGTGTTAGAACTCCAAATGAGAGAGAACGACAAAAAATAGGCACAATTGAGATAATACGGTCAGGAGATGCAGATTTAATTGAACTAAATGAAGTTGATCTGAGTGGAGCTATCCTGGCTGATGCTATCCTGTCGGATATTGTCCTGACTGGGGCCAACCTCAAGGGAGCTGTCCTGACGCATACTTTTTTGGATGGTACTGACCTGAGTGGGGCTGACTTGAGCAATACTGACCTGAGAGCTAATTTGAGTGGGGCTAACTTGAAGGGAGCTGACTTGAGGTGGGCTAACCTGAGTGGGGCTAAGCTTTGGGGGGCTAATGTAGAAGAGGCTCGCTTCGCTCACAATCAAGGAATAGATTTCGCTTTAGAAGCCGACCTAAAACGTCGAGGTGCAATTTTCGAGGATGACCCAGGGGAACGGTTATTTAGTCACACTCCTAGTAACCCGCTTGTCCCCCGTTGAGCTTAGCTGTCACGCATTGAACAAAAGAACTCTACCCCACCACCACTTTCTGGTGTACTAAGGGGTTAGAGTCACAGCCAACCCGCCAATGTCAGAAGAGGAACCCAAGGTTAATCAGGACTTCCGAGGGGCTACCACTGGAGGCATTATCTATAATGCTGAACAAATCAATGTCTTCACCCCCCCAATGAGGGGAAATCGTAAGCATTGGGAAAAGCTGAATGAGGGGGTGGAGGCTTGGAATCGGTGGCGGGAGGAGAATCCGGGGGTTAGTCCGGATCTTCAAGAAGCTAATCTCCAGGGCGCTGACCTCAAGGAAGCCAATTTCACGGGAGCCAATCTTGAGGAGGCTAATCTCCAAGAAGCAAACCTCCAGCACGCCAACCTCTGGAAAGCCAAACTCGTGGCAGCTAATCTCAGGGAAGCCAACCTCAGGTTTGTCAGTCTTTTAGAAGCCAACCTGCAACAAGCTGTCCTTCTCAATGCTGCCCTTCTCAATGCTGTCCTTAGGGAAGCCAACCTCACAGGGGCCAATCTCCAAGAAGCCAACTTCGCGGGGGCTAACCTACACCAAGCCAACCTGCGCTTCACCAACCTCCAGAGAGCTATCCTTGTTGAGTCCAACCTCTATGAAGCCAATCTGCAACAAGCCCACCTTGTGGAAGCCAACCTTACGGGGGCCAACCTATTTGCATCCCAAGCCCTGTTCACCAATTTCAGTAATACCAACTTAACTGGAGCCTGCATCGCCAAATGGGGCATCAATGAGCAAACCAACTTCACCGACGTTCAATGCGACTACATCTATCTTGGCGAGTGGAAGTCAAGCAAGAAAAGGTACACCAATCGCCGTCCCCACAACCCTGATGAATTCTTCCAGCCTGGCGATTTCGCCCGCCTAATGGAACAGGCCCGCAACACCGTTGACCTCATCTTCAGCAATGGCATCGACTGGCAGGCATTTCTCACCTCGTTTCAAAATCTCCAGGTCTCCGGAGAGCATGGCGACCTTTCGATTCAAACCATCAGCAAAAAGTCCGACGGTTCCTTTGTAATTAGCGTTGAAGCACCCGAAGCTACTGATAAGGCTGCAATAGAAACAGATTTTAAGACCAAGTATGAGTCTGAGTTGAAGCGGTTAGAGGGGGTGTACCAGGAACGGCTACAGCTCAAAGACGAGCAGATTGCATTCTATAAAGAACGCAATACAGATATGACTGACATCGTTAAGATGTTGGCGAATCGTCCAATTAATGTGGAGAGTATAGCCGTGGCAGAGAGTAACCCTGAATCCGTCAATCAGCAGTTTAGTGGCCCAACCTATGGCGTCGTAGGGATTAACAAAGGCAACGTCAACATCAACCAACCCCAACAGAACCTCACCGAAGCCGCTGCCGAGATCCAAGCTTTGCTCAGACAACTGGAAGAGACCAACCCCACCACCTCCACGATGGAACAGATGCAGGTGGCGATGAAAGCCGTTCAACAGATTGAAAGCGATGCAACCTTGAAAGAAAAAGTCATTTCTGCTGCTAAGGGTGGAGCATTGGAAGGCTTACGAGCAACTCCCATCGGCGCGATCGTTGCTGGGGCGATTGAGGGCTGGACGGAGGCGTAGGA
>JAAHHN010000373.1 GCA_010672165.1 Spirulina sp. SIO3F2
AGCGGTGGTCATTGTAAACAGTTCCGTATTGGGCGACCGGAGTTCCGGTAAAACGCGTACCACCTCAGGAATAATCTCGCCAGCTTTGCGAATGATCACCGTATCCCCCACGCGCACATCCAGCTCCTGAACGCGATCACTGTTGTGCAATGTCGCCCGCTGCACTGTGGTTCCCGCCACCTGCACCGGAGCCATAATGGCCATTGGGGTGACGGCTCCTGTGCGTCCTACATTGACGCTAATCTCCCGCACTTGGGTGGGGACTTCTTCAGCGGGGTATTTCAAGGCGATTGCCCAGCGGGGGAACTTCTGGGTAAAGCCCAATTGTTGTTGTAAGGGCACGGAGTTGAGCTTAAGCACTACCCCATCGGTCAAGTAAGGCAGAGCCTTGCGTTGGGTGTCCCAGGCCTGGAAATAGGCATCCACCTCGGCAAGGTTGGCACAGTGCTGACGATTCGGGTTGACCTGAAAACCCATCTGTTGCATTAACTCTAGTGCTGCCCATTGGGTGGCCGGTTGGCGCTCTGGCTCACTGGGAATATGCAGGGTATAGGCAAAGAACGAAAGACGTCGGCGATCGACGACTTTGGGGTCAAGTTGGCGCAGCGTGCCCGCGGCAGCATTACGGGGATTGGCAAAGGGGGGCTCATCGGCTGCTGCCCGTTCTTGGTTGATTCGATCAAACTCCGCGATCGGCAGAAAAGCCTCACCCCGAATCTCGACCTGAGCAGGAGGATTGTCCATCGCCAGCCGCAGGGGAATCGCGCGGATCGTGCGGACATTAGGGGTGATCTCTTCACCCGTTGTACCGTCGCCCCGCGTTACTCCGCGCACGAATACACCCTCCTCATAGGTCAGGGCCAGGGCAGACCCATCAATTTTGAGTTCGCAGACATAGTCAAATTCAGGAATCGGGTCAACCAGCCGTTGCCAGCGCTCTTCCCATTTGGCAAGTTCCTCGGCATTAAACGCATTCTCCAGGCTATACAGCGGGATAGTATGCCGCCAAGAGGTGAACTGCTCGGCGGGGCGATCGCCCACACGCTGGGTGGGGCTATCGGGGGTCACCAACTCCGGATATTCGGCTTCGAGGTCTTGTAATTCACGATAGAGCTTGTCGTAGACTGAATCCGGCAGAGTCGGGGCATCTAGCACATAGTAGGCATAGCCTGCCTGCTGGAGCTGTTGGCGCAGTTGCTGGAGGCGTTGGCGGGTTGTGGAGTCCGGAGCAGGCATGTCAGGAATTCAATCGAACAATACAATGGAGAGCAAATGATCAGCGATCGCGCTTATGGAATGACCAGAAGTGGAATAGCCAGAATGCGATCGCCCACATGTTTAGATCCTAACCTCCGGTTGCGCCTGCGACAAAACTCTTGTACTCTCACTGTTTCTGCTGTTGAAACAGCCTTGCTATGAATACAATCTTTCTCCTTGTCTTGATTACCTCTACCGCGATTGGGGGGGGGTTGCTCACGATTCTCAATTCAGTGCGCATTATCAATGAAGGGAATGAGGCCCTAGTTGAACGGTTTGGTCGCTACCATCGCAAACTGACCTCCGGACTCAATATGGTGCTACCGCTTTTTGAAAGCATTGTGGTGGAAGATACCCTCCGGGAAAAGGTGCTCGAAATTGAACCCCAATACGCGATTTCTAAAGACAATGTTTCCCTGAAAGTGGATGCGGTTGTGTATTGGAAAATCATGGACTTGGAGCGCACCTTTTATGTGGTGGAAGATATCCGCGGGGCGATTAAAAACTTGGTGCTAACGACGTTGCGATCGCAGATTGGGATGTTAGAACTTGATGAAACCTATTCGTCTCGTAAAAAGATCAACCGGGCCTTAATTGAACAATTAGATGAGGCGACCGAGGCTTGGGGAGTAAAGGTGACTCGTATTGAGGTACGGGAGATTAGCCCGGCTAAGGGCGTCATGGAATCTCTAGAATTGGAGCGGGCAGCAGAGAGTAAAAAACGAGCGGAAATTGCGGAAGCCGAAGGCTTGGTTGAATCCATCAGTCTAATTTCAGCAGTACTAAGAAACGAACCCAATGCCACCGATGCGTTGAATTTTCTGAACACGCAACGCTATATCGAAGCCAATGAAAAGCTCGGTGATAGTGACAATGCCAAGGTGATCTTTATGGACCCGAAAGGCTTGAATGAGGCCGTGACAGACTTGATGAAGAAGAAGCCAGGCTCAGCGTTACCTGCGCCCAAATCTCCCCCTGCAAACGGTGCGATACCTGATTCAGATGAGGCGATCGGTTGAAGTCAGCAATAGCAATACAGTGGATTGCCCATCGGGGCTTTGGGGCGATCGCGCCGGAAAATACCCTCGCTGCTATTCGGCAGGCGATCGTCCTGGGGGCGGATGGTATTGAGTTTGATATCCAGCGGTCTCAAGATGGGGCGTTGGTCGTGTTTCACGATGTCACGTTGGCGCGAACAACCAATGGGCAGGGGCGGCTGAGCGATCACTCCCTCAAATACCTTAAGACTCTCGACGCGGGCGGTTGGTTTGGCTCTGAGTTTGCGGGGGAAGCGATTCCGGCATTGACAGAGGTGCTCGCATTGTGTGCTGAGCAAGAGATCCGGCTCTATCCAGAAATCAAGGCGACACAAGGTTGGACAGAAGCACAGATCCGAGAATTGGTGACAATTTTTGATACCGCGCAATGGCGCGATCGCATAACCATCTGTGCCTTTGATGGGGCATTTCTCGCTCAAGTGCGAGCCTTAGCCCCCAGATTGGCAGTGGCGTATGGAGTCAGCACAGTTGAGCAATATGGGCAGGCTTGGGTTCAGGTGCAAGCGGCGACGGGCCGAGTGGCGTTGAGCATTGCCGATGATTTGTTGGCGGCACACCCAGATTGGTTAGCCGCAGCCCAAGTACAGCAGGTTCCGGTATTGGTTTGGACAGTGAATAATCCAGTGCGTCAAAGGGAGTTGGCGGCGCTAGGGGTGGCGGGGGTAATTACGGATATTCCATTAGATCTGAGGGCTATTGAATAATGGTTCATAGATGATAGCCCCTAACGCTCTGTCAATCCTAAGAATCAGTGTTGATATCGACAAAATTTGAACAGGTTAACCAAGGTTCTTCAAAGTCTTGTGGACAATGCCAAGGTCAAAAATACTGGCCCCTATTGCAGGAGTCTGAGGGGGCAATCTCCGCCTCAGATACTGTGTTAGAGCTTAGGAAGCAAGAGAGACAGGTGTATTATTTGAAGATAACAGAGACGGGTCAAACGGCTTGCCCGATTTAAGAACACCAAAAACAATCCGTATCAGCTTATGCATG
>JAAHHN010000374.1 GCA_010672165.1 Spirulina sp. SIO3F2
AGTCTTGCGCATTTAACCCCAAATTTCGAAGCTCGGCTGTGCCGTCAGGATGAGATTGGAACGGAGCAACCCGTAAACCATCCCACTGGAGAGCCCATAGGCAGAAATCAACTTTGTGATTAGAACCATCCGCGATCTCAGCAGCCGCCACAGCACCTACCTCAACGACCAAAACATCGGCCAACGTCCCCCCGACCAACCCGCACCTGAAACGCCCCAAAGCCAAAGCCCCGCCCACCCCCTCCAAGACGGCGACGAAATCCGCATTGGCAACATCACCATCCGCGTCAACATCAGCCAACCGGAAATCGAAAACACCCTCCGCGTTGAGCAACCTGACCCCCTGCCCGATCGCAACCACCTCTTCGCCTTTATCCAACGCCTCTTCCAACGCGAGCAACCCGAACAACTCCCCCAATTCCTCGACGGCTACAACATCCACAAAAAAATTGGGGCAGGCAGCTTCGGCGAAGTCTACCTCGCCACCCAGCAAAAAACGAACCAAAAACTCGCCCTCAAAGTCCTGCCCGCCGACGAAAACCACAGCAGCCGGGAGCGGAAAAAATTTAGCCGGGAACTGGACAACAACAAAATCCTGAACCATCAAAATATTGTCCGACTGCGCGATCATGGCTTTGCCAACGGTATCTTCTTCTTGGGTCTGGACTATTGCGAACTGGGCAACCTCCATGACTACATCACCGAACGCCGCCGCCCCCTCGCTGTACCCGATGCTGTCGCCATCACCCTGCAAATCCTCGACGCCCTCCACTACGCCCACCACGTCCAACTGCCCTACATCCAACTGCCCAACGGCGAATTCACTCAAGGCCAGGGTCTGGTACATCGGGATATCAAACCCAGCAATATCCTACTGACGGGGAACCGCAACCAACCCACCGCTAAACTCGCCGACTTCGGCCTGGCTAAATCTTTTGAAAACGCGGGTCTCACCGATGTCACCATCAGCGGTCGCCACCTGGAGGGCACAATGCCCTTTATGTCCCGCGAGCAGGTGATCAACTTCAAATATGCCCAACCCGAAGTGGATGTTTGGTCAGTGGCGGCTTGCCTTTACTTTATGCTCACCTGCAACTCTCCCCGCGACTTCCGAGGCGAAGCCGATCCGCTGCTGGTGGTGCTGCAAAAACAACCCGACCCAGTGCAACGCTGGAACCCCTATGTGCCCAAACCGCTGGCTGATCTCGTAGATCTTGCGTTAGACGAAACCCGCGAGATTCATTTCAAGACAGCGCAGGCGTTTAAAGCTGCGTTACAGGTACTCAACATCAACTAAACCCAGGCCATTGAACGGTGTTGTTTGTAAGATACGGCAAAAACAATCCCCCTGCGGTAGCTCCGGTATATTGTGGGAATTGAAGCTACAGTAAAGCTAAGAATGGTCAAAACTCAATTCACCGATAACCATCATGCAACTCCGAGGTATCAAACGGGGTCAAACTATTGAACTGTTGCATCCCCTCAATCTTCCCGACGGCTGCGAAATCATGATCCAAATTCAACCCCACACTGACCTAAGCCCCACAGAACGTCTGCAACGTCTGCTCAAGCTTTGCGGTGCATGGTCAAATCAGCCTGATCTTGACGACGCCTTTGCTCACATTGATCAAGAGCGGCATCAATACCAAGGCCGAGAACTTTTGAGCTTTGATTAGGGCGTGTTGTCAGTTAGCACCAGAAGTCTGACGGGACAAGGAATAGAGCGCCCGACCCCAAAAACAGAAAAAGAGGCTGTAAGTTAGTCATAGCAAGAGTTTAAAATTCAACTAACGACAGCCTCTAGTCTGATGTACTTGCTCGACACCAATATCTGCATCGCCTTTCTGAAAAATCACCGCAATGTTGTCAAGTATGTTTCTCAACACATTGCTCGCTGTTATCTTGCCGCTGTGGTAGTCGCGGAACTCTATAAAGGCGTCTATTGTTCCCAGCAAGTGCAGCAAAACCGACAAACTCTGGATGAGTTCTTGACGCTGCTGCCTATCCTGAATTTTGATCAAGCCGCTGCCTTAGAATTTGGTCAAATTCAAGGGGAATTAAAACAAATGGGTCGTCCGACAGGTGAACTTGATGCCATGATTGCCGCAGTGGCTCGTTCACAAGATTTTATTCTGGTTACTGACAATATCAAGCACTTCCAGAATATTCAAAATCTTCAACTTGAAAACTGGTTACTTTAACTGACTCCCCCGTTTTCTCAATGAGGGCTTTACGCATCACGAATTGTAAACAGTAATTGATAAAACTCTCGAATGACTTAAAAGAACTTGTAATTTCCACTCTCTCCCCATCTCCCTGCCTACCATGAGAGCATCCCTGCATTGAGGATCGCACCAATGTCCATTTTCGGCAAAATCAAAAAAGGCTTAGGCATCGGCACCGCTAAAGTCCACCTCGAAATGCCCTCGCAGATATCCCAGACCGCGAAAGAAATTTCCGGCACAATTCATCTCACTGCCCAGAGCGACCAACAGGTTAAATCTGTGAAAGTGCGCTTGGTCAAGAAAACCATGATTGGTAGCGGTGACGAGCAGCGCCAAGAAACCCGCGATATTGAAAGCCTAACCATTGGTGAACCCTTCGAGATCAAGGCAGACGAAACCAAAACTATGCCCTTCACCCTCCCCATTGATCTGGGCAACAGCGCCTCCTTTGAACTGTTCGGCGGCACTCTAACCGTTTCTTCCTCCGATCGCAACGAAAAGTTTGAAGTGATCGCCAATGTGGATCTCAAAGATGTGGCCCTTGATCCGTCGGCCGCCCAAGCGATTTACTTTGTTGACCCCACCGACGTCTCGATGATGGATTAACGTCCAATCCTCTTTGATCTTGTATTTTTGCACCAGGGTCTGGGCATTTGGCAAAAGTGCCCCTTAGCATAGAAGTTTGATACTGTCAGGGGCGCGATCGCCCAGATATCCTATGCCTGTTGACCCCAATCAAGAAGCCCTGGAAGAACTGGCCTTTGCCCTCGAAGCCCAGATCATGAGCCACGAGTTTTATCTGGTGCTGGCCCTCTGTAACTCCGGCAACTTGCGCGATCGCCTCAGCAAACGTCTGATCAAAACCTGTGACCTCAGCGAAACTCAGGTGACGCTTCCGCCGGAGAGCCGGGGACTCTACGGCTTTTTGCACATGACTGACGGGGAAGGCAATGCCGAGTACAGAAATAATCACCCCCAGCACCGCAAAGAGACCCACGGGCACAAGGCTATCTTTAAGGTCACGCCAGCGAA
>JAAHHN010000375.1 GCA_010672165.1 Spirulina sp. SIO3F2
CCTGACGCCTTGACACAAAGCTTGGCGATCGTCGGGTGTGCCGAAGGGCGGGGCGAGATGCAGATTCGGATCATAGGTGCTGAGATCCGTCACATCTGCAATCAAATGCAACCATGTGGTACTCGCAGTGATCGGTAAACCGCTTGCTTTCCCCTGCGCAATCAGCTCTACACCACGCGCCGTGGAGATTTTCATGAGGTGAACTGGAGTGCCAATCGTTGCCACAAGTTCTAAGATGCCTGCGATCGCCACGGTTTCTGAACAAGCCGGATCTCCCGGTAGGCCGAGGGCCAATGCAGTAGGACCATCTCGCACCACCCCCTGTTGTTGCAATGGGGGAATGGTGGGCAGCAGGGCGATCGGCTTACCAAAGGGTTGCACATATTCCAAAATGCGGGCAAGAAGTCGCCAGTCTGCGATCGCGCGGCCATCGGTAAAACCAACCACCTGCGCCGCCAGATCACCATATTCCACCATCTGCTCACCCTGAAGTTGCTGGGTCAAGGCTCCCCAAAACTGCCAATGACCTGGAGCGGTGGGAGCATGGGCTAGGGTTTGGAGCATCCCCACATGGTCGATCGCGGGCTGGGTATCGGGTAAGATCGCCGCCCGCGTAAAGCCGCCTGCGGTTGCTGCTGCGGTTAAGGAGGCTAGGGTGTCCCGAGTTTCATTCCCTGGCTCACCACTATGGCTATAAAGATCCACCAGACCGGGCGCTAGGATACAACCCTTGGCTGGCGTAACTTGCAGGTCTGCTCCAGGCTCAATTTGGTCTTCAATTGCTAGAATCTGCTGGGCATCAAGCAAGACATCAGCGACGCGATCGGTCTGGGAGTTAGGGTCAAGAACTCGGACTTGCTGTAATAACTCCGCCATAATTGCAACCAATCGCCAAAAACGCCATCCAGATTCTAAAGGATGAGTGGGTACAAGCCACCCTACTCCACAATCTTCAACAGTTCCACCTCGAAAATCAACGTTGAATTGGGGGGAATTGGCCCGACTTGATTGGGACCATAGGCGAGATCAGAGGGAATAATCAGCTTGCGCTTGCCACCCACTTGCATCGAACCCACACCTTCATCCCACCCAGGAATCACCTGGCCGACACCAATTTGAAATTGGAGGGGTTCGCCGCGATCGTAGGAGCTGTCAAAGACAGTGCCATCTTCTAAAGTGCCGTGGTAGTCCACCTCAATCAGCGCACCCGTTTCTGGGGTCTCACCATCACCGACTCTCAGGTCAACATATTGCAGTCCGGAGTCGGTGGTAATGGTCTCCCCTGCTGCGGTGTCCTCGTCTTCATCTTTAACGTTTGAGTCTTCAGCTTTTTCGTCAGCGGACTCTGCACCAGCCGCCGCTTCCGTCTTCGGGGTTTCGGCTTCTGAGGTGCTAGCCTTTTCAGCGGTTGATGCACATGAGCCGAGCAACAGTCCTGCGCCGATGAGCGCCCACCAAATTGATCGCATTACTTTTCTTCCTCGTTACACTTATTGGTTTTCAGCCAAGGGTCACTGTAGCGTAATTGCTCGGCGATCGGCTGTCTCATAAAACTTTGGACGATGGGTTGCTAGGGGCTGTCATCAGTGAGACTCCAAACTCTTGCTAAGACTGACTTACAGCCCCTCTTCTTGTTTTTGGGGTTGGGCGCTCTGTCCCCTGTCCTATAAGGCTTCTATTGTTAACTAACGACGCGCCCTAATAAATCTGAAGCTTAGTGACCATCTCTGTCCGTGACCTCACCTCCAGTTTCCGAAACATGCGTTTGAGGGCTTGTTTAACTGAGTTTTGCGTAATCCAGAGTTCTTGACCGATCGCGGCGTTGGTCAAACCCCGTGCCACTAAATCCGCAATTTGTCGTTCACGCGAGGTCAAGCGCGATCGCCAAGGATTGGATGCAACATGTTCAAGCGCTCGCAACTCTGCCAAACGCGCTGAAACATGACTACAGAGCGCCCCTAAGCTGGCGAGATCTTGCCCGTTAAATAGTGGGGCTTGACCCACCCGCGCAAAATGAATTGTGCCGACAAGCTGGCCCTGCCCTACAATTGGCCCCGTCATAATGTGGGCATGGTCATACTCGGCGCAGCAGCGTTGATATAGTTCGCTTTGCCGCCAACCGCCATTGGGCCAAATCAATGCTTCGTGGATGGGGGCATGATGGCTCAGGACATACTGCAAGAGCGGATCAACGGAGCGGCCAATCTGTTGATAGCGCTCAACGAAGGCATCAGAAACCCCGACCACATCGACACTCGCCAATTGGCCAGCCTTATCGAGTAGATAGAGGCCCCAGCGCTGGACTCCAAAGGTATCATTTGCCCTATCCATGAGGCGCGATCGCAAATGGGGTTCATCCGTTGCGGTGGCGATCGCGGCAAATAACTCTGGCAAAGACTGATCCATCACTGCAAACTATACCCCTTTGAGGACTATTCGGGCGCTAACGCCCTGCCTACAATCGTTTCATAAAACGTAACATTGAGGCAATGACCGATGGTTGCAAACTCCACTGCGCCCATTCACATTGGTTTTCTGCTGTATCCTGGTGTAATCCAACTGGATGTGTTGGGGGCTTACCAAGTTCTGGCATTTCCACCCCAGACGCAGCTTTATCTGATCAGCGAGACGTTGGCACCGATCGTGAGTAATGAAGGATTGATGCTGACCCCCACGACAACGTTTGCGAATTGTCCAAGATTGGATGTGGTTTGTGTGCCGGGGGGCGGGATGGGCCAAGTAGACGCGATGCAAAGCCCCGTACTCCTGGATTTCCTACGGTGGCAGGCCCAAACAGCACAATACATCACCAGTGTTTGCACTGGTTCTCTGGTTTTGGCAGCAGCAGGTTTGCTCCAAGGCTATCAAGCCACCTGCCATTGGGCGTTTTGTGACCAGCTAGAGGGGCTGGGGGTTGAGGTAGTGCAGCAGCGGGTCGTCTGCGATCGCAACCGCATTACAGGGGCAGGGGTGACCTCTGGTATTGATTTTGGCTTACTGCTGTTGGCCCAGCTCTGTGGGGAAGAGATGGCAAAAATGACGCAGTTGATGCTTGAATATGACCCCAAGCCACCGTTTAGGGCGGGAACGCCAGAGGGGGCGGGAAACATGTTGACGCGATCGTTGTTGCAGGTGGGCGCACCGCTTATTGAGGCATTACGGAAGCAGAGCGAGGTCAGGATGGAGCATTAGCGCTATGCTTGCACAGGTTAGCTGACGGATAGATACA
>JAAHHN010000376.1 GCA_010672165.1 Spirulina sp. SIO3F2
GTTAGTGGGTTTTGCACCTTCCCAGAGGCAACCGCTACCAGGGGTCAAGGTTCTGGCTACTGCGATTGAACGTTTCTTTTTTGTCAAGCAAGGGGCTCAGGCTCTTTCCAAACCCCTACAAGATTAGTACCAAGGGGGGAAGGGGGGATCTCAGGTTTCAATGCTGCAATGCATCAGTCCTCCACCACCCCTAATGACTGGGAAATTCTCCAGCGCATCGGTGCGCATTATGATGGGCATCCTTTAGTCTTGCAGGTGATCGCGGAGGAAATTCGTCAGTCGCCATTTCGGGGCGATATTGCCCGTTATTGGCAGCATTATGAAGCGGAGTTTAGTAGTGCTGCACCGACGACGGCGAATAAGCTGGAGCGGAGTCGGTTGTTTCGACGGCGGGTGCGGCAGCGGGTGGAGCAAGCAATTCAGCGTCTGCCGGAGTCGGCTCGTCAGATGCTTTGTGCCTGTTCAGTGTTTCGGCGTCCGGTTCCGGAGAGGTTTTGGTTGACGATGGTGGGGGAAGGGGATGCGCAGGTGGCGTTTGATACGTTACAGGAGCGTGGTTTAGTGGAGTATGCGTCTGCTGCTGGGAATACGTTGTTGTTTCGGCAGCATAATTTGATTCGGTCGGTGGCGTTTAATTTGTTGAAGGCGGATGTGGCGGCTTGGGATGCGGCTGAGCGTCAGGCCGCTCATCTGTGGCTGAATGATTATGAACCTGAACCTGATGCGCCCAACTTGGAAACGGTGCGGGGATATTTGGAGGCGTTTGATCACTACTGTGAAGTTGAGGATTGGGAACAGGCTGCCGAGATTTATATGCAGAATCTTTACACGAGTAATCAGCCGCTACATTGGCAACTCTTTATTTGGGGTAATTATCAAGAGTTAACTCAAATTAGTGAACGTTTAGCTGAAAAGGTTTCAGAGATGAAAATCAGATGCTTTTTAAACTTGGGTAACTCGAATGTCTGCTTGGGAAATTTTAATCAAGCTGTTGATTGGTATGAAAAGGCTTCATCTGCTGCACAAGAGATTGGTGATCGCCAGGGAGAAGGTGCTGCCTTGGGCAATCTGGGGAATGCGTACTACAGTCTAGGGCAGTATGAACGGGCGCTCGACTACCATCAGCAGTACCTGACCCTTGCGCAGAAGCTTGGCAATCGCCAGGGAGAAGGGAATGCCCTGGGTGGTCTGGGGAATGCGTACTACAGTCTGGGGCAGTATGAGCGGGCAATCAATTACCATCAGCAATACCTGACGATTGCACGGGAGATTGGTAATCGCCGGGGAGAAGGCATTGCCCTGGGCAACTTGGGGATTGTGTACAAAAATCTAGGGCAGTATGAGCGGGCGATCAACTACCATCAACAATGCCTGACGATTGCACGGGAGATTGGCGATCGCGCAGGGGAAGGTCATGCCCTAGGCGGTCTGGGACTTGCATACAACAGTCTGGGACAGTATGAACAGACAATCAACTTCTATCAGCAACACTTGACGATTGCACAGGACATTGGCGATCGCGTAGGGGAAGGCACTGCTCTTGTCAACATGGGAGCAACCCTACTGAAACTGAAAGACTATCCAGAATCATTAACTAATAACCAAGCAGCATTGAAGATTGTTCGAGAGATTGGTTTTAGGGGAGGTGAAGCCGAAGCCCTAAAAAACTTAGCAGAAGTACATCAAGCATTAGGCGAAATCGAGACAGCAAAACAGTATGCTCAACAGGCATTAGCCTTAGCAACAGAGCTAGGCATTCCCCTCAAAGCCGAATGTGAGGCATTGCTGGCAGAACTGGAAAAAGACCACAAATCATAAAGGAAAACTTTGCAATGATTGAATCCGTTCAAGAGCAATACGTTGTCGATGCCCAAGGACAGAAAACTGCGGTTATTCTGTCGATTGAAGACTATGAGCAACTGCTAGAAGACCTCCATGATTTAGCGGTCGTGGCAGAACGTCGTCCAGAGACCCCGATTAGTTTAAATGAAATGAAGCAGAGACTTGAGCCGCATGAAAGTCTATAACATTATGTTCGACATCGCCATGATGCCTACCGAAAGCTTTGATTCTCACCCCAATTATCCAGAAAAGTCCGCAGAACAGGATATAGACGAACAGCTTCTGCAAATCCTGACGGATATCCTTAAATCTCGCCAAGGCGAAGTCGCCCTCTGGCGCAAAATCAACCGTCGTCGTCGCCTCAAAGCTCGCAGAGAAGACCGACAGCAAAAGCGCAGGGGTCGGACTATTCTTAGCTCGACTACGCCCAAATCCGCTTCAAAGTGAGTACAAATCCCGGCAAAACCCCCTCCCCTGATAGCGTACTCGGCTGCTCCAACACCTCAACCGCCTGCCCCGGACGATAAACCTCCACCCGCTTGTTTTTCGGGTCAATCAACCAACCCAACTGTGCACCATTTTCTAGGTATTCAACCATTTTGGCCCGCAAATCCTTGAGCGTATCGGTCTTTGAGCGCAGCTCAACCGCAAAATCAGGACAAAGTGGAATAAACCCATCTTGCTGCTTAGGCGTCAGGGTATCCCAGCGCTCTTGTTTCACCCAAGCCGCATCGGGGGAGCGATAAGCGCCACTAGGCAGCTCAAACCCAGTGGACGAGTCAAACGCTTCACCGAGACTCTCATTCGCTTCATACCAAACACCCAGTTGAGTCGCAATGCTCTGATTTCGTTTACCTGTAGTGCCACCTGTGGGGGGATTCACAATCAATTCTCCAGTTGCAGTTCTCTCCAGTCTCAGATCACGGTTGGCAGCAGCCAGCGCCGCAAACTGTTCTGGGGTGACTCGCAGCGCCAGCTCATTGGGGAGTTGCAGGAATAACAGTTGGGGTTGAGGGGGGGCTTGTACCATTGTGATGCGTCTCATGCCACTGGAGCTGTTGTTCATTGTATCGACACTGCTATAGAAGTGCCTTAAAACCTCTTCAAGAGAGTGACGCCGCAAGCGCTGGAATAAAATGCCCTACAACCGTCGCAACGCCACAATCGGATCAAGCCGTGCTGCCCGCCGCGCTGGAAACACCCCAAAAAACAAACCAATTCCGCCTGAAACCCCCACCGCCGTCACAATCATCACGGGTGAAATAAAGGCATCCAAGGGTGTAAACAACGCCAACCCCCCCACACCACTGACCCCCACGATCGTCCCGATCAATCCCCCCCCACCACCCTCCAGCTC
>JAAHHN010000377.1 GCA_010672165.1 Spirulina sp. SIO3F2
GGCGCGTCAGTCAACGCCCAGAGGAATCGCTTAACCCCAAACTCCCCACGGGCGAAATTGAGGTCTATGCTGATCAGATTGAAGTTCTCAATGCAGTGGGTCAGCAGTTGCCCTTTCAAGTCTCCACTCTCACTGCACTTTAGCCAAGCGCTGATGGGTCAGGCTCAAATCACGGGTGTGGTTTGGCTACTCATTGCTTTGATTGTGATCTTTTCGATCGCCATTGCCCTATTTAAGGATATGCCGGATGCAGAGGGCGATCGCGTTTACAATATCGCCACGTTTACGCTGCTGTTGGGGCCAGAAGCGGTGTTTCAGATTGTGCGGGGGGTATTATTTGGCTGTTATGTGGCCATGATTGGTGTGGGGTGTTATCACCTTGTTGAGATTAATTCAGCCGTGATGATCGGTGGGCATACGTTGTTGTTACTGTTGCTGGGTTGGCGATCGCAGTCTGTTGAACTCAGCGATTCGTTAGCGATTAAACAGTTTTATCAGTTTATTTGGCGATTGTTTTGTCTAGAGTATTTAGTGTTTCCTTTAGCAGTTTGGCCGTGGGGTTAAATCTGAAATTTGTAATAATTCGCATTTAAGGCTGTCATACAAATTAGCAATCTGAATCTGACTATTGCGCGATCGCCAGTTGAACACCGTCTCACACGCTTCATCGTTTGAAAATCGCCAAGCATCAAGGTTCCGTCCAGTCTGGGCTAATTATAATGAGAGCAATGTTCTGTAGATTGGCATAACCCATCATAATTGCCATCACACTAAACTCTTACAAAGAACGCAAAGCAAATAATGATATTTCATCCCAGTCACCCAACGTCCTAGTCTCACTAATCACCATGTCCTACAGCAGCTTCAAAACCCTTGCCAGTGTTCAAACTGCTTTTCAACTGACCCTTGACGAGACCCAACATTGCTTCACCCAAACCCCCTCTCGCCAGCCCAGCGAATATTTGACTATCACTTTGGCGGAAAACATTCCTCTGGCCAATGCGGTGAATACCGAAAAGGCGCGATCTGAGCTAATTATTACCCCCATTCTGCTCGAAATTCGCCGTAGTTTTAGCGGGCAAGTGAGCTTCTTTTCTGGAACTGAATTCAGCGTTGAACCGGAAAAAGGTCTACATGGCTATTGCGATTACATTCTGACCGCTTCACCGGAAATTTATGAAATCAAAGCTCCTGTAATTACAGTTGTAGAAGCAAAAAATGAAAATATCAAAGGTGGTCTTGCCCAATGCATTGCGGAGATGGTGGCTGCGCAACAGTTTAATGCTGCAACCAACAGCAAAATCGATACGCTCCTCGGCGCAGTGACGACTGGAATTCTTTGGAAATTTTTAACCCTAAAAACTCAAACTGTCACTATTGATTTGGATGAATACTACATTAAGGAAGTTGCTAAAATCCTTGGTATTTTAGCAACACCTCTGCAGTACCTTATCGAAAAGAAAGTGTAATACTATGTCATACCTAGAGCAGTGAGATCATTAGAATCTATGAAATTCTGATTTGATAGGAAATGCCTACTCTATTCTTTTTCGGCTAAAATTCACCATGGCACTCCCCATATTATGAGTATTATGAGCTTTTTCGCTGATGAAATCAAAAGTTTTTCAAACAGCTTTGCTTTCTTGGCTTCAATAATTTTCTTTGGTGTTTGGTTTGGATGGGACTACTACAGAAATTATATCTTTTTCAATAACCTTGCTCGTGGTCAGGCTCCCCAGTCATTTTTGGATTTTCCAGACTTTGAAACGTCAATGACTATCTACAGTGAAGCAGAAGACAAAATCAAGGGATTCGTAAAAGACGTTCTAAGTTCAACAAAAGTTGAGGTGTCTCTGAAAATCAGTGGAGTGGAATTAAATAACTTGTGCTCCCAAGGAAAAAGCAGCAGTAAA
The DNA here is from genome assembly GCA_010672165.1 of Spirulina sp. SIO3F2. Lineage (GTDB taxonomy): Bacteria > Cyanobacteriota > Cyanobacteriia > Cyanobacteriales > Spirulinaceae > SIO3F2. The sequence continues at coordinate 1,914 of JAAHHN010000377.1, forward strand.
TTTGAAGGCGGCAAGCATGTTTTTTATTATATTAATGAAGGATATGTATACGAGAAGCTTATGAACTTCCCTTCGCCAATGCAATATGGGGGATATAGCTTTCAAGAAAGAAGAATAGAATTCACTCGCAAAAACAGTGACTGGCAGGAGGAAAGTATCTATATCTCAGGACGAGACTATGATAGAGAGCCTGTGCATATATTTTTTTCATCTCTATTACGCTTCATTTTCGGAATTGGTGAACGCCCATATGCATACTCTATCAAGGATAAAAAGGAAGAATCTAATGAATACAAAAAATATTTAAGCCTCATCAAAGCAATCAATGAAGTCAAGGTAGAAGATGGGCTTTTGTATTTTCTAAAGAAGTAAGAGCGACTAAGTCTATTTGTACTGTATTTCTACTAACCCACGAAATATCAAGACCTCAATCAACGAGCTATATCCTTGTTCTGCACTCAAAACCTACACTTCTATTTCCAACTCATGGGCAATGCTCTCAAGTGCTTCAAGCGCCCCCATCGGAATTGATAGCAAATTCTCCCCTTCTGGGACTGCTGTATCTTTAGGATTAATCCGAATCAGTGTCGCATGAGGATAATCTGTAGCAATTTCCTCGCAATATCGCCGCAAACCCGGCACAACTTCCCCTGCACCACATTCAACAACCACAATTTTCTGATGCCGATTCTTGGCAAGCCAAGCACGATGACGCTGGGCAGCCTCTTGGCTTGCCTCCCAAACATATTGACTATCTCCAAACATGAAAATATGGGGGCGGGCGATCGCTCGACAATGGGGACAAGTGGGTAATGGATCTTGAGCCAACATCGAATCCGGTTCGATCTCAACAGCAAGGGATTCAGCAGACCACACTGCCTGACGACAGGGATGGATGCATTGTAGGTTATGAATACTGCCATGACATTCATGGATTTTGTGACTGTCAAATCCGGCTTTCTGGAAATGGCCATCGACATTAGTCGTTTCTACAAAGTAATTCCCTTGCTTGCGCTCACCAATTTTCAACAGAATCAAGAAGCCTCGGTGAGGAACTGTCTCTCGATAGAGATTGAGTTGATAGCCCCAAAACCCCCACGCCAGACGGACATTCCGGCGCAAACCGCTGGGGCGGGTCATTTCCATGTAGTTTTTGCCCAGCTTAGCAAAAGGCGGATAGTCATTGTATAAACCCCCCATCCCCCTAAAATCAGGCAAGCCAGAATCGACCCCCATGCCCGCCCCCGCAGCAATTAAGATGA
>JAAHHN010000378.1 GCA_010672165.1 Spirulina sp. SIO3F2
GAGAGGCGAGAAAAGTGGATTGAAGAGTGATTCATGTCCAGTCGTAGGATTGGAGAAAAAACGGCGAAGAATATCAAAGCCGTAACGGAAAAGGCTACGGGCTCGACGCCCATGCTTCTTGAGCTGGATAGGCTTATGGGCATGACGCCATAACCCGGCCTTCATCGCCCAAACAAAAGCAATCGCCAAGAGAGCCACAAGCTTGGCAAGACGAGCAGAGTCAGTGAAATGTGTGGACTCAAGACAGAAGCCCCGTTTCTTGAGTGCTCCAAAGAGGGTTTCAATGCCCCAGCGACGGGCGTAGTCAGCAACGGCTGTGTCAACAGCCGTATCAGTAATCAGAATCAGAAAGGCATCGTCATCTTTAGCCGTGGGTGCCAGACGCTTACCCACAACGTAGACCGGACGTCCCCCAACCCATTGACGACCGGAGAGAATCCGGCTCTCCCCCACCTTGAGATTGGCAAAGACCTGGGCTGCTGCCACACCATCTTGACCCGGAGCCGGGGCAATCTTATCCGTTGTCCGGATACGCTGACGAAACGGAATGGGCACTTCAATCAACAAGTAGGAGAGCCATTCCTTGCCGATAAATTCCCGGTCTCCTGTCAGATAGGCAATCTTCGCGTTGGGAAAGAGGGCTTCAAAGCGGTCAAGTAAATCCATCCGCTCACCGCTGTTGCTGTTGCCTTGTTTATCGAGCATGTCCCACATCAAGGGATAGCCAATACCTTCATGCACCACACTCAGCATCAGGATGTTGAAATGAGTTTGCCCAAATGACCAATTCGTCCGGTCGAGGCTCAATACCCACGGTTGGGGGATTTCCGCTAGGTTCATCACCATCTGGGCAATCTGGCTCATCTCCACCTCGAATAACCGGAAGAACCTTTGCATTCGCTTGTAGTTCGACTCTTCCTCTGCTTTTCCACCCCAGACTGCGGCTAATTCGGAGAGGTTTATGGTTTTGGCTTTGAATAGCGCCACTAAGAACATGGCGACAAATGAGAGTCGGGCTCCATGCCAGCCTAGGTGGGGTCGCAATTTTTCGCGGATTTGCTTAATCTGTTCCATGAGGGTTTACGGATTTTTTGGTGATTTCCATCAAACCCTCTTCCTGCCTCCCTTTGCAACTTTTGTCCTGTACTGAGCAAAAGTTCATGCTTGTATGGAAGCGACAAATATCTACGGACATGAGTTAGCCATATTCCAAAAGAGAGCACAAAGTCAGTATCGTCAATCCATCGCAAATCAAAGGGTATGGTCAAAGTCAATTAAATCGGACGAAGAATGACAAAGCGGATGCGGGACTGATTGCCCGTTTCTGTAGAGACCTGAAGCCAAGGGAGTGGAAGCCCATGCCAGAAGAGGTGAAGCAGCCTCAAGCCCTGAACCGACGCTATCGAGATGTGGACAAAGCGCTCACCCAGGAAAAGAATCGTCTGAAAGTGACCATGGACAAAGATGTCATCGCGGATATCAAAGCCCATATGGACTTTTTGAAGGAGCGACTCAAAGCGCTAAAAAAGCTTATGCGCGAGCACATACGAGAGCATGAATCCCTCAAGCACACGAAGAAACTCCTCACATCTATTTCAGGGATTGGTGAGAAGACTTCAGCCTGTTTAATCGCGGAGATTGGTGATATTACTCGTTTTAGTTCAGCACGACAATTGGCAGCCTATGCAGGTTTAACACCTCAGCAACGGTCTTCGGGAACCTCAATTCAGGGCAAAACTCGGCTATGCAAAATTGGCAATAGCCACTTACGTCAGGCTCTATTTTTCCCCGCGCTAACCGCTATTCGCCATTGCGCTGAAATTCGAGCTTTTTATGAGCGTCTGCTCGCTGCGGGGAAGACCAAAATGGCGGGAATTGGTGCTGTAATGCATAAGCTCATCCGGATTGTGTATGGGGTGCTCAAGTCTAGGAAGCCTTTCGAGTCGGAGATGCTTGTCTCCCATAAACATACACCTGAACCCCTTGCACTCTAAACCCACAACACAGTATCTACCTGAGAACCGCTGGGTTTTCTTTTTTCTTTCAGGAACATAAAACAGCCCTGGTTTACGAAGGTGGGGCAGGTCTGGCAACGCCAGACCGGGGTAGGTCGGGTGTAGGACACAACTGAAACCCTGACCACTGGGGGATTCCATGCTGAAGTGTATGCCAATAGGTCTCCACGCCCTCACCCATCAAGGTAAAACCCAATGTGCAGTGTGTAATGAACTGGCGCGGGTTAGGGAGACTCAACCCCTAACGTGACGCAGGCTTCTGCCTACCTTTGTGATGATTACGTCCAAGGATGACTCAACCCTCTTCCGGCCAACACCCCCACAGCTTCATTTCCAGCGGCGAAGCCGTAACAATATACCAGCCATCTGGACTTACGGCCACCGCTGTGATCGTCTCACGATGGGCTTTAATTGTCCGAATCGGTTCTCCCGTCGCCAGACTGGTAATCGTCAACATCCCCTGCTCATCACCGCTGATCACCGCTTGACCATCCGGGCTAATCGTCAAACTGGTAACACCAAAGGATTGAATATTCAACGGCCCTAATAACTCACCCGTTGACCAGTCCCAAAAGCGAATATTACTCTGGTGGGAACTGGTGAGCACGGTTTGACCATCGGGCGTGAGGGTTATCGCAGTCGCACCAAAGGATTCATCATTGAGAGGGCCTTGCATTTCACCCGTGCTGTAGTCCCAGAGCTTGATATTGGTTTCAGCCGCACAAGTGACGACAGTTTGGCCATCGGGCGAGAACGCCAGACCTGCCACGCCCATCGAATGATCGCTAAGGGTATCCATCAGCGTGCCGTTGAGGGCATCCCAGAGCTTGATATTGCTTTTGGCTGCACCTGTGAGCAAGACTTGTCCATCGGGGGAGAGCGTCAAGCATTTACTGCCTTTGGAAAAGAGGTCAAATTGCTGCTCTTTGGCCAGTTCATAGAGGTACCAGCGACAGAGATAGAGGTCTGGGCCACAGGTGTAGAGCGCACCGTCTGGGCCGATCGCCAGTCCGGTGACGCCGCGATCGCGGGCCTCGCTATATTGATGTAAACATTCGAAGTCACCATAGGGAATACCCCAGTCCGCCTCAACTCGTAAAGACGCAATAGA
>JAAHHN010000379.1 GCA_010672165.1 Spirulina sp. SIO3F2
TGATACGGTGCTTCGCTTGGCTCAAAGTTTGACCTTCAAAGGCACTCACCCGACCGTTTCTCTGGTCACTCGCACTTACAACACTGGCGTCAAGTTACTGCCCCAGGCTATGACCCTTTTAGAACAAGGTATCCGCCGTTTGCCGGGTCTCGAAAAGTGGTTTGTTGAAATTCCCCCTTTTCCTCCTTGAGCTTGGGCTTCTTTTTTCTTTGGATTGCTCTAATTGAACGGAGGTCTTCGCAGGGGAAATTCTTGATGTCTTCCACATTGAGATAATTCTTATAATCCAGAGCGCCCACTTCCACCATCAGGCGTAATGTTTCTTGGTCAGCATCCTCCCACGCTTGTTCTTTGAGTAAATCTCGCAACTTGCTATAATCTGCGCCTTTGGCAGAGTTCAGCTCAACCTGAGCGAGTTTATCAGCCAAGGTTTGGGAAGTTGAAGAGACACTAGACAATGAATTTGAAGGCACTGAACAGATCTCAATCTGCGAAAAAAGCACCGCACTTATCCCCTTCCCCAGCCACGGCATCGCTGGACTCTTACCCCAGTCCCCCCAAAACGGCAAATGTCCCTCTGGCGCATTGAGATCATCGATAATCTCAAACGTCCAACGGCCGCCTTTGCGCCATCCCACCTCAACCCCTAGCATCTTCTCTGTTTCCCGCTGATCGCCACGATCCAAACGTTGCCAAATTTTCTTCTGAGCCGAAAACCCAAAACGCCCCTGACTTGCCACTGTCCAGAGTTCATCAATAGTGCGCAACACAGCTTTGGGTAAACGCTTGATCGCATCAAAATCCAGCCAACCTTGCGCCTGGCGCTCTGTGGCCGCCAGCATTAACCGAAAAGTCTCCTGATTCGCGGCTTTCCACTGCTGTTGTTCGAGTAAGGCTTTGAGGGTTTGATAATCAACTGTTTTTACCGAGCTATGAACAACGGGAGCATCTGGGGTCTCTGATGTTGCTGGGCTGAGTTCTGGGGCTGGCGTTGGCACCTCAGCAACTGATGCCGGACAAAGACGCGCCTCAATCGGGGCAATATCCTCATCCCGCAACCCCCAAGCCCGCTGCAACTCCTGCAACCGCCGAGCAATCCGCTCAGAAATGGGCCAACAATGCTGTACCGCCTTTTGATATAACGTCTCATATTCCTTGAGCTTCTGATACCGCTGGCGCAACGGTTCTGTGATTTCCTGCTCAATCTGTTGAGCCGCCTCGGCAGGAATCTGCCATTTTTGCATGCAATCATCCAGCAATGCGCGATCCCACGGATCAAACTCCCCGGTGAGGAACGCGATCGCGTCATCCTGCTCCGCCACCAATCGCTGTACCTCCTTGCGATACAGCAACAACGGCTCATCCTGCGGTGCTTTCGCCACAAAAATCCGATGCCCCTCCTTCACCGGATAAAACTCTGGCGTCATCGCAGGCGACTCCTCCGTCACTTTTTGATGGGTATATTGATGCAACTCATCGGCTGAAATCTGTCCATCCCCATCGAGATCCGCCGCCCCCGTTTTAATGCCCTCCACCAAATAATGGGTATACAACGAGAGCGATCGCTCATCCTGCTGAAACGAAGATTGCACCGCCGTCGAAGAGGTTAAAATCGCCCGACCCTTGCCGCCCAACTGCTCCAGCACATTCACCTTGCCCTCATCCTTCGCGGTCATACCCTTGGCAAACGCACCGCTATAGCAACAGTCCAAAATCACCACTGTGCGCTGACAGCGACTTGTGGTGATGCGGTTTTGCAAGTATCGCGCCGATACTGCTGTGTGAGGTACAATCAGCCCTCGATCATTTTTACGCGTTTGGGGCGTGGTCAAAAATAGCTCCAGCGACTGATCCTTCACCCCATGCCCGGAAAAATAGAGCAGTACCAAATCCTCTTTGCTGCATTGCTCAAACAACTCATACACCGCATCTTGGAGCTGGGTTAGCTCAGGATTTTCTAGGGTTTTGACGTGATCAAATCCACCGATCGCCTCCTGTGCCAAAACCACCTTCAGCGCGGCCACATCCCGCACCGCACTCGGCAACGGATTCAGCTCTTGATATTCACTCACCCCAATCAGCAGCGCCACCTTGGCCACAGATCAACTCCTCAACGCTCCAAAAGTTGTTGAATCTGTAGCATAACCCGCTCCAAATCTTTCAGGCTGCCCATTGCAAGGAATTTACCGCCCAATATCATCCCCATAGACCCGGTTTTGACGCCACTCAACCTACAATTGTCTGCCAGCGCCTAGGCAGGCTGAAGCCTACACTACGGACTTTCAGCTAAAACCAATTGCACTCGATGGGCATGAAGCAGCTCCACCGCTTGGCCCACCACCGACTCAAACATTCCCACCAACTGCTCTGGCCGTAGGGTCGTGCCATCATTTTGGCAACTGCCCAGGAAATGTAATTTAGCAGTTTCCGGTGTGCTGGTTTCTACAGTGAGTGTAAAGAGGCGATCGCGTAAATTGACCTGCTTTTTCTTGCCAGATTTAGTGGTCTTTTCAAACAACACTTCTGTGATAGCTAAAATCTGATCAATCCAGCCCTGCCAGTCTGCTTCACCTTCAGCAACAGCCACATCCAAAACATATTCTGCTTGGCGCAACAACTTATTGGCAGAAGGCGATTTGGGATCAACATCTTCAACAGAATAGATGGGCATCTCTGACGGCAATTGTGCAGCTAATTGTGTTTTGAATGCCTCAACCTCCATCACCTCAGTCAGCTCAAAATCCACCACTTCGCCGCTGCTGGTCATGCCCAACGAGAGCGCATTGGCTACCATAATCCGGGGGCCAGGGTGGTAGCCGCCTGAAAAGCGGATAGGAAGCGAGGCACGACGGACAACGCGATCGAGCAGGCGCACAAGATCAAGATGACCCAAAAGGCGGAATTCCCCTTCCTTACCCATCCGCACCCGTAGGCGCTGGGCTAGGGTTTGGTCG
>JAAHHN010000038.1 GCA_010672165.1 Spirulina sp. SIO3F2
TGCGCTAGCGCATCTCAAGTTCGGCGATGTTCAGGGTGCAAAACTGGTGATTGATACCATTAATAGCGAATGGATATATACCGAAGCGCAAGGTGACTTAGCTGCCTATTTAGCTGCTCAAGGTGCTTTTGAGCAAGCCTGGACTCTAGCCCATCAGGTGCAGAATGTGACGGTTTATCACGGTCATGTTGTTGATTGGGATACCACAACCCTCGCCCAACTGGATGCCTTTGTTAAGATTAGCCGCGCCTATGTGGAAGCCGGAGCGGGCGCTCGCGCTCGGCAGCTTCTTGAGCAGATCGTTACAGCAGCCCTTGAAGCACAATATATCCGCTATCTACCTGATGTTGCTCAACTTTATCTTCAGCTTGAGGCGCCCGAAAAAGCCAGAGAAGTTCTAGAGTTAGCCACCCAGCCTGTATTCCATTCCAAGCCAGATTTTGATCGGTCTTGGGTTATTCGTGATATTGCGCTCGCCTATTGGCAACTTGGAGATATTGAGGCGTCTCAAACTTGGTTTGAACTCGTCTTTGACCGCCTTAATCTGGGTGATAATAACGGCACTCAATATAATCCTGAGCAACTCCAACGCGAAATTATTGACTTTTATATTGAAACAGAACAGTTTGAGGCAGCCTATCAACTCGCCCTCAAGTCTCTTGAACGGGTGGCCAATGCCCAACGAGTTTGGTTAGCTGCCCTAGCTGTGGGTGAATATGCCTTGCCCAGACAACTCTTGGCTGATTGCTCCGTTGAAGTGATGCATCAAGGGTTTGAACGTTTGAGCGACGATTAACTCTCCAACGCGATCGCCTCTCCCGACACATCCAACACTACCCCATCCCCATACCTCACCCCCTCAACCCAAGGTGCTACCACCTCCAACGTTGAGCGATCCTGAAAATGGGCAGGCTTGGTTTCTGGATGGGGATAATAAATCCAGCCCGCAACCGTTTGCTCTCGTACTGTAAGCCGAACCTGTACAAACGAAAAATCCTCTGGTGGCGTCTCGCTAAACCACTCCACCTGCCGAAACGTGTAGTCCGGTTGACGCAGCGTAAACTGCTGGGGCGCAATATCCACATTCAGAGTCCCCCCGAAACAATCTGATAAATCCAGGCCCAACGCCTTAAAGAATGGCATCTGCATCACCACCGAACCCTCAGGATAAGGGCTATCCGCTGCACGACCTGAAGCCACTTGATATCCTGGTTTAATGATTCCCGGTATGGTCAAGATTGATGACATCTTCTGCTCCTCTCGCAACGCCCAAAACACCAACACACAATCTTACGCCTCGCGCAATTCGCACCTGTGGCATCAATTTTAACCACTGGTATGTCGTCGCCAGTAGCACCGAAGTCACCGATCAGCCCTATCCTGTGACCCTCTGGAAACAGGCGATCGTTCTGTTTCGAGACCAAGCAGGTCAAGTTCACACGATCGAAGATCGCTGTCCCCATCGTCAGGTGCTGCTCAGCGAAGGCAAAGTGGTGGGCAATCATCTCGTCTGCGCCTATCACGGTTGGGAATTTGCAGCCGACGGTCGGTGTGCGGCTATCCCCTATCTTGCCGAAAACCAGAAACTCCCCAACTGCCAGCTCCAGATTTATCCAGTGCGTGAGCAAGATGGCTTTATCTGGCTATTTCCCGGCGAAGCTGACCCGGAGACCGTGCCCCTGATGGGCTTACCAGAATGGGAGCACCTTAACTACATTGGTTCATTTACCACGATCGACTGTCCAGGACATTATTCCTTTCTGATTGAGAACCTGATGGATATGTACCACGGGCATCTCCATGACAATTACCAAGCTTGGGCATCGGCTCAGTTGCAAGCGCTAGAAACCAGCGCGACCCGTGTCGATGCCCATTACGAAGCCCAGAGCTACTACCGCATTGATAAGATTTGGTCGGTTTCGCAGCTCTTTATCCCCGTCCTACGCCAACTCCACCCGGAACCCTTGGATGTGAGCTATGTTTATCCCCATTGGGCATCACGGCTGGGGGATGATTTCAAGATTTATTGTCTCTTTTGCCCGGTGGATGAGACTCGCACCCGTGCTTATTTGATCCATTTCACCTCATTGCAACGGTTTTGGCGGTTGCACAAGTTGCCGATCGCGTTTCGGCGGGGGGTGAAGAATTTGCTCTTCAATGCTGCCAAAGGGCTACTCGATAACCTGGTTCGGCAAGATGTGGCGATGATTGAGCAGGAACAAGCGGCTTTTAATGAGAATCCTCAACAACGGGGTTATGAGTTAAATCGAGCGATCGCGGCAGTGCAGAAGCTCATTTGGCAGCAAGCCCAAGCAGAATCTGAGGAGGCGCGATCGCAATGACCAACCCCACAACAGCATCCTATGCCTTTGCCCCCATCGATCCAGCTTTTGAACAGGCCCGCCTCAGGGCACTCGAAGCGGCGTTTGACCCCACCACACACCAGTGGCTCCAACAAGCGGGATTAGCCCCTGGTCAAACCTGCTTGGAACTTGGCCCTGGCGCAGGCTCGATTGCCCAATGGCTGAGTAATGCGGTCACAGCGACCGGCCGAGTGGTGGCGATCGACCGTGACCCTACCCATTGGCAGGAGATTCAGGCTCCGAATTTAGAAAAAGTCATTACAGATCTCAGCCAATGGGATTGGCCGATCGCACAGTTTGACTTGATCCATGCCCGCTACGTTTTAGTGCATATTCCCCAAGCGATAACGCTCTTGCCACAATTGTGGGCAGCGCTTAAGCCAGGGGGAACGCTCGTGCTCGAAGAACCGGATTTTAGTCTGGCTCGCTTTGTTCACGGCCCTGCTGATATGGAACCAGCCGTTCAACAGGTCAACCGGGCGATCGCAGCCATGTTTACCCAAAAAGGTCTTGATCCAGCCTGGGCTTTGCAGATGCCTGCCCAACTCGCAGCGGCTAATTTCAGCCTTGAGTCTAGCCAGGTGGAGGCGCACCTCTGCCCAGGTCACGCTCCAATCGCCCGCCTGATGGAACAGTCCGCGCAGGTTTTGGCCGCACAATATTTAGCCACAGGTGAAGCGACTCCAGAAGCCCTAGATGCCTACTGCGCAGCAGCCCATAACCCTAAAGTTTGGGCGATCTATTACACGACTGTGCGCGCGATCGCCCGTCGTTCTCCTGGCTGATCCCGTCGCACCGTAGAATGAAAGGACTTTAGAACACGTTTTAAACAAAATCCGCTTAAAAACCGATGGGTAAGACAGTTTGGGAACTCGATTTCTACTCCCGACCGATTTTCGATGAAAACAAGAAAAAGGTTTGGGAACTGTTAATCTGCGAAAGTCCGCTTTCGGTGGCGCGATCGCCCGAGAGTCTGTTTCGGTTCTCGAAGTTCACCAGCAGCAAGTCGGTTAACTCCATCTGGCTCAAAGGTGCAATTGAGGAGGCGATCGCTGAGGCTCCAGCCCCGCCCCAGCGGATTCGTTTTTTCCGCCGCCCGATGAACAATATGATTATCAAAGCCTGTGAGGATGCTGGGCTAGTCGCTCTCCCTAGTCGGCGCACCTATGCCCTCAATGCTTGGCTAGCTGAGCGACTCCGGGATGTTTATCCGCAGCAGGAGGGTTATGATGAGGCGGCGGCGAACAATGCATCGGTGCAATACCCCGCACTGAATGCGATCGCGTTACCGGATGCGGTGCGGGGCGATAAGGGCGATCGCTGGGCGCTCGTTAACCTCGACGCCGCAGCGCTACAAGAAATGACGGAATGGGAGATTGCCTTTGGTGAGGGTTTCCCGTTGGAGTTGGCAGACATCAAACCCGAGACCCAAATCCCTGGTTTGCTGATGTTTTCGCCTCGCGCCATGCCCCTGAGTGGTTGGATGGCGGGTCTAGAACTCGGTTATCTCCATCTCCAAACCAACCCGTTGCCCCGAATCTGCCTAGAAACAGGCAGCAGCGACAGTTGGATTGTGGCAGATTTGAAGTCGGATGCGACAGTGGCAGAGGCCAAGCGGTTTGAAGCGGCGAAGCAGCAGAGTGATGGGGTTCACTTTTTGGCGATTCAGGCGCGTCAGGAGGATGAGTCGTTTGCAGGATTTTGGCTGTTGAAACAATAGTCTAGGGGCTGTTGTCAGTTAGATTTTAAACTCCGGCTATGACTGACTTAAAGCCCCTTTTCCTGTTTTTGGGGTCGGGCGCTCTATCCCTTGTCCCATCAGACTTCTGATGTTAACTGACGACACGCCCTAAGATTTACATAATAATGTAAGGGACAAGATTTCCTCCTTCGAGGACACTACATAGATATGCCTCAATTCAACTCGCAACCCCAACAAAAAGCTTAAAATTCTGGTTATCTCACCGAAGATAGTTTAGCGTCAGACAGGTGGTTTGCCACCACTTGCATTACAGAAGTTGGAGACAATTGCATGTCAACTTTATTTGAGAAACTCGGTGGTACCGATGCCGTTCATGCTGCTGTTGATAAGTTTTATGAACGTGTTTTAAATGACGATCGCGTTAAACATTTTTTTGAAGGGGTTGATATGGTCAAGCAGAAAGGCCATCAACGGGCATTTCTGACCTATGCTTTTGGCGGTGCGCCTCAATATGATGGCCGCACGATGCGTGCAGCTCACAAAACCTTAGTTGAAGAGCAGGGCTTAAAGGGTGAGCATTTTGACGCGATCGCAGAAGATCTGGTGCTGACGCTGCAAGAGATGGGGGTTTCTCAAGATTTAATTGATGAAGTTGTCGCTATTGCAGGTGCGCCTCAGCATCGCAGTGATGTTCTCAATGAATAGTCCCATCAGTCGATCGGTTTGAGACCTGTTTGTGTAGTAATTCTTAAGAAGATAGCCCAGCACAGTAGAGTTTGTGTTGGGCTATCTTCTGATCAAGATAACTAAAAATCTACTCATACCGAATCCGGTCATTAAAACCAAAGAATTTTCCTGATGTAGGGGCTGGGTCTCTCTGCCCTACGGGGTATTTATTCTCGGTGCATACAAAGCGGATTTCGTATCACTGTGTATTGGAACTCCTGGAGGTTTCTTGAGCAGGGTAAGTGCAAGAAAAAGATGTTGATTTTTGCCTTTCAGTAGGATAGATGCATCTAATTTAGGTCAATTCATATGAACCATTCAAAACTTCTGGGTCAGAAATCATTGAATCAATATTAATGTGAGCGATAGCAATCTATGAACTCAAGCCAGTATTCACGTTTAACTTCAAAAAAGCTCACTGTAGAGAATCTGTCATTCCAACTCTCTATACTTTCCCTGGCCTGTTGATATTCACGTTGCTCAACCAACTCACCCAAGAATGAAAGCTCTTGTATTAAGTCATGGCGGTTCCAATGGTAAAACTCGGAATCCTCGATCTCATGAGCTGCGATCAAAGCGCTCTCATAGTCCTCTTTTGCCAAAAAATCTTCAATTATTTTGACGAGGAGTATGTTTTTCGCTGGCCGGTAAAAATCACCGAATCTCAAAAATTCTAAGGCTAATTCAAACTCTTCGATCTCAATCATAAATTCGGCAACCCATTGATTTTGGTTACGGTCTGCAACTACTAATCGATTACCCCAGACAATATCCACCTTCAGAATATCCTCCAAAATTCGCTGATAGCGTTCAGTCTCCCCTAGCCGCCAGTAGAGTTTTGCAACGTCAAGAAGAACGAAATAACGATGTTCCCAGACCAAGCTAAACTCATACTGCTCCCGTCGGGGTAGATAATCTTCTTGCTGAAGATCTGATAAATGTTCTTCAAATGTCCGTTGCTCATTTTGAGCTTGAATTTGTGTGAGGAGATCTTTGGCTTGATCGATATCATTGAGATCAATATAGACATCCGCTATATCGAGTAGTACAGCAACATAAAAAGGGTTAATAATGCCTCGCATTTCCGAGTTAACAATATCCAACGTTTGTCGAGCAAGGTGAGGTTGTTCGGCTGCGACATAGGCTTTACTGAGCCTCGTCAAAGTAGACCAGCGTTGCCGTTGTTTGATTGTAGGGGATTGGGAACGCCCAATGCTATACGCAAAATCACTTGCATGACTTAGATTTCCTTGGGCAATTAAATATTCAATCAGTAATATTTTTCCTTCTACATATCGACGGTGTTCAGAGTCGATCGATTCAACGGCGACTTCAGCCTGCTTAAGGTCATGATTATCTAAATGAAATTGGGCTGTATTCAGAAAAACTAACGCTTGACCATCATTCCAATCGGCATCAACAGCACGACCTGGAGGTAATGGTGTATTCATCAAAGTCCAAGCCTGTTCAAATTCACCCGCCCGAGCATACAACTCGGCAGCCTGTGACACAATTTGGAATGGAATAGCATAACGTGACTCTAGAGATTGTTCAAGGGCGGACTCTAACAAAATAAAAGCAGGCTCAGAATGCTGGATTTCAATATAAGCTTTGGCAAGCTGTAATTGGAAATAAGCACCGAGAATCTGCTCTGCTGGCTCTGCGGTGTTAGCATCAAGTTCTCGCAAATAAGCCAGGAGTGTATCAAGCGTCTGAGCTGCGGCTTCACCTTGACCTGACTGATATTGTTCCTGGGCAGTGGCGATCGCCCTATCACTCATCCGATAGGGATCGGCATAAGCAAGCTCTCGGGGATCAAGGGTTTCACAGGCAGCAGGAACATCTAATGCTTGAGCTGGCGATGTGATGCTGGAAAAACTTAAACACCCAGCCAAAACAATGGTCAGACTTTTCATGGACTGTGCGGTATGAAATACAGCATAGTCAGATTATAGGAAATTACAGTCCTCCATAATCGGTGTCGGGAACTCTGTCTGAAACCGATAGGACACGCCATACCCATCCCCACAAGCAGGCATTCCCCCTGTGCGATGGACAAAGGTCAAAAAGTTGACACTAATAAAGAGCTGTAAAACTGCGATCGCCACCAACACCTTCACCCGATGTTGATACAAGGTTGCTAACCAAAAATAAATAAATGGAAAGACAATCACAATGTAATAGGGATGGATATTCACCCGTGAGAGGGTATATGCGCCGCCCGTGCCGATCGCCATCGCCTTGAGATAAAACCCGAGGCGGGTGGGTTCGGACTTGGGACGCTGACAACGATATTTACGCGTCTTCCACCAGCGATAGGCGGGGTAGGCTCCAGCCATAACCAGACCGAGGTGCGCGATCGCTACACCATAGGTGGGCAGACCCAAGAACTTTGGCTCTTGCAACAGCCCCCCCCAGAAAAATTCCTTGAGTGTGTAGCTCAGATTTGTACCTAATGCAGCGGTGATCCATTGAGCGTAAAACTTCGGAAACAGCAGCGCTACAATCGACTTCCGGTAGCTCTCCATCTGGGGAACAATTTCCATCAGCCAAGGAACGAGGGGAATAAACGCAATTACGCTCCCAGTAGCCCAACCCACCCAGGTTTGCCAGCGAAAGGTTTTCTCTCGCCAGTCTGTCCAAGCTGTCCACACCGCTAGCCCAAAGGCAAAAAAGAAGCCCCCCATCTGCACCTGGCCACTCGCTAAACTCGCCAACCCCCAGAAAAATGCGCCCCAGAAGCGATGGCGAAACCAATGGCCCACTAACGTCACAAACACAAACGGACTTAGAATATCCGGTGTCCAAATCCGCCGCGAAAAGAGCACCGCAAACGGGTTGACGGCCATAATTGCCATGCCCCAAAGCCAGGGGGTTTGCTCTTGCTTGGGCACTTGCCAGAGGATGAACCCCGTAAACAGCAGCAGCATTGCGCCATTGAGCCATTGGATAAATTGCGCCATCTGCACAGGTGTATCCACAAACAAGCGAATAAAGGCGAAGCTCCAAACACTCATCCCTGGATTGTTTACTAGCACTGAGCTTTTCATGCCCAACAGTGGCAGGGGCATCTCACCATTAACAATTTTGCTAGCCTGGTCAAACATCCAGCGTTCTTCCCATTTCCATTCCATATCGGTGGGCCAAATTACCCGCAGGAGGATGCCGAGGGCGAGGAAGGTGAAGATGAGGGCGAGTTGGAGGGCGCGATCGGTTTGGAGATGGTTAAAGCGTTGCCAGGGGGGATTGCGCATAAAGCCAGTGAGATGGTGAGAAGAGCTGTTATCGTTAAACGTCAATGTATTACCATAGTCAACCTACAGCCCCTAGTTTATGTCTGGAATTGGGTCTATTATTGTTCATCTCACCGTCAGCGCTTAGCCATTGACCTGAACCTGATTCCTTAACTATGGTTCTCCCACAGCAACAGCAGCGCCCTATGTCTATCGCTCTGAGGCCAAAGCGGGAACCACACAATTTTTTGCCTATACGACTCTCTAGGTCATTCGGGCTCACCAGCGGGTGACCCTGGCCGTTCATGCGATTCCCCACCGGGAAACCTGAGTTGCAACGCTGACGGCTCTGCTGTTCAAACTTGAACCCCTCAAGGTCAAAATCAACCGTCCTTATCTAGAGCGTGGCTTTTACACTGTGCCCGTCATCCGCTATTCAATATCATGTCTGCTACACTCAAGCTTTTTGGGGAGCCATGATCTGACTGATACAGATTACTAATAATCCCGATGCACTTTTCCTTGCGAAACATACGATCAACCCACCAACCGTACAAACTTCTTCTTGCCCACTTGCAACACCTTCCCGTCTAGATCCGCAAGTGCAGCAAACTCCGTATTCACATCGGTAATGCGATCGCCCTCCAAGCGCACCGCCCCCCCTTGAATCTGACGTCGCCCCTCGCCACTGCTCTTGCAGAGACCACTGGCCCCCAAAATAAAGAAAAGCTTCGCGGGGAACTCAACACCACTGAGAGAAAACTCCGGCACTGCTTCACTGCTTACTGACTTGCGACTCATCAAATCCAGCGCCGCTTGCTGAGCTGCTTGGGCCGCTGCCTCGCCGTGATATTGGCCCACTACATCTAGCGCCAGAAGCTTCTGGCGCTCCCGAGGGTTCTCAGGTAGCGAATTTAAATCCTGCTGGGTCAACAACTCAAAATATTGATTGAGAAGATTATCTGGTGTTTTTTCCAGCTTGGAATACATCGAGAGGGCATCTTCAGTCAGACCCACATAATTATCTAGAGACTTAGACATTTTGTTGACGCCATCAAAACCCAACAGCAGCGGCAGCAACAGACAAAACTGCTGGGGTTGGCCAAAGTGCTTTTGTAAGTCCCGCCCGACCAAAAGATTGAACTTCTGATCCATCCCGCCCAACTCCACATCGGCCTGCACTGCCACTGAGTCATAACCCTGCATCAACGGATACATAAACTCATGCAGATAGATTGGGTTTTCTTCTCTGTATCGCTTCGCAAAGCCCTCCTTTGCAAGCATTTGCCCCACGGTCATGGTGCCCAACAGTTTCAGAATTGCTTCGAGATCTAGCCCCCTCAACCATTCAGAGTTATAGCAAATTTCCAGACGGCCCGGCGTCTCAAAATCCAGCACAGGACGGAGCTGATCAAGATAGGTTTGGGCGTTCACCTTAACCTGCTCAGGTGTGAGCTGTTTGCGTACTTCCGACTTACCTGTCGGGTCACCAATCTGGGCAGTGAAGTCCCCGATAATCACCACAGCCGTATGGCCCGCATCCTGAAAGTTGCGTAGCTTCCGAAACGGGATGCTATGCCCCAGATGCAAATCTGACCCCGTCGGATCAATGCCGAGCTTGACACGGAGGGGGCGATCGCAGTCTTTCAGAAAAGCCAATAGGTTTTCTGTGGGATCAGTAGATTCTGCTTGGTCAGGGAAGATTTCGCTTGTGCCCCGGTTAAGCCAGGCAAAGTCAGAAGATACAGCCGAAGTCATAAGGTTTCAGTTAAGTCAGGGATAATCAAGCTAGTACCGCGAGGCGGAGTTCAGAGTTCAAAGTGCTTGTACAACAAGCATTCTGTGAATTTTGAATGGATGGCTTATTTCTGCCGTTCTGTACTAGGGGAACTTCATTTGGTAGAACGTTAATGACAATTTCAATAACCCTCAAACGCCGAACAATGGCGTGGGTCAGCAACCATCAAGACGTTTATCCAAACCAACGATAGAATAGATTGGAAGTGCGAGACAGCCTTGAAAAAGGTTGTCTGTTGTGATACCGAGTCAAGTCATTATGGGTGAATGTACCCAGAATTGAGCCTTTCACGTTAAGGTTATCTGAAGGTTTATCTGTGGAAAAACACGCGCGATCGGTTTTGAGGGAGTGGAATCTGTGGCAACGAGTACAGTTCGGCAAAAGGAAGATACAACAGCACAACCCAAACCCTGGCGTGACTTTGGTCTGGGGATCGCCAAGTCTGCGGGAGGCACGATTTTAGCCATCACTATGCTAACCAGCTCTGTGGTTGCTGGTGGTTTAGTGGGGCTGGCAATTAGTTTTCGGAATCTCCCTGATGTGCGAGTGCTCAAAAACTATGTTCCGACTGAAACGAGCTATATCTACGATGTAAAGGGCAAGATACTTGATAGCCTCCACGGCGAGCACAACCGCGAAGTGGTTAAACTCCACAAGATCTCGCCTGAACTCAAGCGAGCTGTTCTTGCGATTGAAGACAGTCATTTCTACCTCCACGAAGGGATTAACCCCACCAGTGTGGGGCGGGCAATGCTTGTCAATTGGCGGAGTGGCGCAGTGGTGGAAGGGGGGTCAACCGTCACCATGCAGCTGGTTAAAAATTTGTTCCTCTCCCGCGATCGCACCGTAAGCAGGAAACTGGCTGAAGCGGTTTTAGCCATTCGGGTTGAGCAGATTTTTACCAAAGATCAGATTCTGGAGATGTATCTCAACAGCATCTACTGGGGCCACAATAGCTATGGGGTTGAGACCGCAGCCCAAAGCTATTTCAACAAATCTGCGGATGAGTTGACCCTCGGCGAAGCCTCCATGATGGCTGGCCTGATCCAGGCACCGGAAGATTACAGCCCCTACATCGACTATCAGGAAACTAAGCGGCGGCAAACGTTGGTGCTCAACCGCATGAAAGATATCGGTTGGATCACGGTAGAAGAAGCTGAGGCGGCGAAAAAAGAGCCCCTGAAGGTCACTGGCCAAGCCACGGCTTGGAAGACCAGTGAGCTTCCTTATATTACTGAAGCGGTGATTGGTGAGTTGGAAAATCGCTTTGGTGAAGATGCCCTGCTTAAGGGGGGAATGCGAATTCAGACCACGGTGGACTACAACTTCCAGAAGATGGCTGAGGAGAAAGTCGCTGAGGCCCATCGACGGTTGCGGGCTCGGGGTTTGTATGCGGATCAAGTTGCATTAGTTGCGGTGGATTCTCGCACCCATTATGTTAAAGCACTGGTAGGTGGGGTCAACTATAAAGAAAGTCAGTTTAACCGAGCAATCCAGTCGTTGCGCCAACCGGGTTCATCATTTAAGCCCTTTGTCTATTACACCGCCTTCGCTAGCGGGAAGTATACTCCCTATTCTGTGGTGGATGACTCGCCTGTGAAATACCGGGATGGGTCAGCCTATTATGAGCCTCAGAACTATGGTGGTAGCTTTTCTGGACCCATCTCCATCCATGCCGCATTGGTGCAGTCCCGAAACGTACCGGCTGTGAAGATTGGCCAGGCGATCGGCTTGGATCAAGTGATTGAAATCTGTCGCACCCTGGGGATTGCAAGCCCCCTTGACCCAGTGATTTCCCTGCCGTTGGGATCGAAGGGCATTACGCCAATGGAGATGGCTGGCGCCTATGCTACTTTTGCTAGCAATGGCTGGCATTCTGAACCCACAATTATTGTGCGGGTCACCGATAGTAGTGGGAATGTGATTCTCGACAATACCCCCAAGCCTCGCTTGGTGCTTGATCCTTGGGCAACTGCATCTTTAACCAATGTGCTTAAGGGGGTGATTAACGGCGGGACAGCACCAGCGGCAAATATCGGCCGCCCTGCCGCAGGCAAAACCGGAACAACAAGCGATGAGCGGGATGTTTGGTTTGTGGGCTATGTGCCACAAATGTCTGCTGCCGTTTGGATTGGTAATGATAACTATCGTCCCTTAGGTGCAGGGGTTACGGGGGGCGGTTATGCTGCACCGATTTGGCGGGACTTCATGCGAGAAGCGCTTAAGAATGAACCGGTGGCTCAATTTCCAGCTCCTAGTAAGTTCCCCCGTCCCTAGTTGGCTTGATTCAACGCCTAATGCCCCTAAATGCCCTAATTTTTGATGTGGATGGCACGATCGCCGAAACCGAGCGAGATGGTCATCGGGTGGCCTTTAATCAGGCTTTTGCAGAAGCGGGTTTGGATTGGCAATGGTCGGTGGCGCTCTATGGTAAGTTGCTGCTAGTTCCAGGAGGTAAGGAACGGATTGAGCATTATTGGCAGCAGTACCAGCCTCAATTTAAGCCGCCTGCTCCGGCTGCTGCTTGGATCGCCCACCTCCATCAGCGCAAAACTTTGTATTACCGCGATCGCGTCACCCAAGGCTTAATTCCCCTGCGTCCAGGGATCAAACGTCTGATCACCGAGGCGCGGGCAGCAGGGCTACGGCTAGCGATCGCCACCACCAGTGCTTTGCCCAATGCAATGGCTTTGATCGAGCGAAGTCTTGAACCCGATTGGTTTGAGGTGATTGCAGCAGGGGACATTGTGCCCCAGAAAAAACCTGCGCCAGATATCTACACCTATGTGTTGCAACAGATGCAACTGGCCCCGGAAGATTGCTTGGTGTTTGAGGACTCTGAGCCCGGTTTAATCGCAGCTCATCAGGCTGGCTTGCGCACAGTGGTGACGGTACATAACTATACCCAAACCCAGGATTTCAGTACCGCGCAATTGGTGCTGGATCATTTGGGGGAGCCGGAGCAGCCAATGCAGGTGCTGCAAGGCCAAGCAGTCGATACGCCGTACTTTACGTTGGAAACGGCGCGATCGCTTTTTGCATAGTTCGTAGTACGTACTTTAGTCTGCCCACAACCATCTCCCACAGCATTAAAGTGCTGACTACGAGCGCAAATTCTAAAACCCCTGATTGGGTGGACAATGCTCATTCTGCATACCTCTGAACGGAACTCTAAACTTTGAACCCTGAAACCCATCCCCCACACCAAACCGCCACCTTCGGGGCAGGCTGCTTTTGGCATACCGAAGCCGCCTTCCAACACCTACCAGGGGTGAGTCAAACTTCGGTGGGCTATATGGGTGGGCATTTCCCCAACCCGTGTTATCTCGATGTGCTCTCTCGCATTACGGGACACGCGGAAGTCGCGCAGATTGTTTATGACCCAGTTCACTTGAGTTATGACCAACTGCTAGAAAAGTTTTGGGCAATCCATGACCCTACAAGCTTGAATCGCCAAGGGGCCGATCGCGGTGAGCAATACCGCTCCGTGATTTTTTACCATACTCCAGCGCAAGAACGTCTGGCCCGCCAAGCCAAGCAGCAGTTGGATTGCTCCGGACGCTACGATCGCGCGATCGTAACTCAAATACAAGCGGCCAGCAATTACTACTTAGCAACACCAGACCATCAACAGTATTTTGCTCGGCAGCACAGCCATAATAGAGAACGAAGCGTTCCAGGATAACTATGAGCAAAAAATCCCCCCCCGCCAATGCAGCACCTACAGATGCGGCTGAACCCAGACAACCCATTCGGGTGGAGGAACGCCTTTGGGGCACAGTTGCTGTTCTCGAAGAGGGGGCCACCTATCGCATTAATCGCATTGCAGTAAATCCGGGGGCTCATATTAGCACGCAACTGCACTACCATCGCAGTGAGCATTGGGTTGTAGTCGCAGGTACGGCGAAAGTAGTTTTCAACGGTGAAGAAAGGCTACTGATGCAAAAGCAGTCTACCTATGTGCCGATGAATACAACCCATCGTGTCGAGAATCCAGGCGTAATTCCGCTGGTAATGATTGAGATACAGAATGGTCAGTATCTCGGTGATGAAGATATTATCCGTCTGCCGGAAGAATCGGCATAGTCCACATTACGATGGTTCATGGTGTTACGCTCTTCCTGATTTTTGGCGGGGCACTGGTTATGTTTTTGGCGATTTTGGAAACTCGCCGCTTGTTGGTTTTAACCCGTGAGAACCAATATCATCGGGTATGGTTAATCCTGCGCAACTTTATGATCAGCTTCTTGGCAGGCTATAGTTGCGTGGGTTTTTTACTCTTTTTGCAGATTGAGAACTTTCTCAAAATTCTGACCGGAGTCATTTTTTTCTTTGGTGCTGTATTTGTGTTTGTTGTGGTCAAGACGGGAGTTTTGACCTTTCAAGATTTTCTCCGCTTCACTCACGAACGTCATGCACTCGAAAAATCAAAAGCCACCGCTGAGGCGATCGCAAAAGTTCGCTCAGATTTTTTGACGGTTATGAGTCATGAAATGCGCACGCCCCTCAATGGCATTCTTGGCTTTGTCGAACTTTTAATGCGCACGGCTCTAACAGTCCAGCAGCAAGATTATATTAACGATATTCGACAGAGTGGTACAACGCTCTTAACCCTGATCAATAAGATTCTGCAATTAGTGCAGTTAGATCAAGATAACTCAGTTGTTCTAACCCCCACAACCTGCGATATTGCTCAGCTCTTAGAGCAAGTACTAGCGATCGCCCGTCCAACGGCTCAAGCGAAACAATTGCATTTGGGCTACTGTGTAGCGAATAATGTTCCTCCCAAAATTTGGGTTGATGTGCAATGCCTACAGGCGGTGCTGGAGCAACTAATTGATAACGCCATTAAATTCACGAACACAGGTGAAGTTCAGATAACCGTGACGGCTCCTGAACTGGAGACAGTCCAGTTTACGGTTAAAGACAGTGGCCCAGGGATTGCGCCTGAAAACCTCACTGAGATTTTTGCACCCTTTGCCCAGAGAGATGCCAATCTGAATCGGCAACAAGCTGGCAGCGGTTTAGGTTTAAGTCTGGCTCAAAAACAAGTAACTCAACTTGGGGGTGAGCTTTGGGTTCAAAGCACCATTAATGGAGGGGCTACATTTGGCTTTTCCCTGACGGCAAAGCTGCCGCCGACAGTGGCGCAGAATCCTCAACAGGATGTGTTGCCTGTAGCCACGTCCCAACCCGAGAAAGCCCATAACATTCAGATTCTGGTTGCTGAGGATAACCCTGTGAATCAAAAATTGATCCAACAGATGCTGAAAACCTTAGGTTATACGTTTGAAGTTGTAGCGAATGGGCGACTGGCTTTTGAAGCGGTGCAACAGCACTCCTATGAGCTAGTGTTGATGGATGTGCAAATGCCAGAGATGGATGGCTTAGAAGCCACTCAGCAGATTCGCCGCGTCTATCCCACGCCTCCCCCCTATATTGTGGCCCTGACTGCCCAATCCTTGGAGCGCGATCGCCAGGCCTGTTTTGAAGCAGGTATGGATGATTATTTGAGCAAACCAGTCAAATTACAAACGTTGGATATTATGCTCAAGCGGTGGTTAAACCTAAAACATTAGCTAACATCAATCCATCCATATATTGGCTCTGAGCTGTGATGAAAGTCATCGGTCACTCCAATTGGCGATCGCGCATCATTGCGAGTCGATCGCCTTCCCTTGCATCAGCACCGGGATCTATCGCTATCCCAAGCAGCAGGCAGCGGAGATTGCGATCGCAACCTGCCAGACAGTTGCGCAACGACAGGCCAGTTTACACATTTGTTTCTGTTGCTATGATTCTGAGAATTTAGCAATCTATCAGCAGACACTCAGATGAAATCAAGCTTACACTTAATATGTCGCGTCTATGGATCAATGCATCGTCTCCAACAACGCCTCTATAGAAGTCTGCGCATTCCAACTCGCCAGGATTGGCGACAAACCTTGATTGTTTTGGTTGTTTACGGCGCGATCGCGCTCCCGATTGCGATTCATTTCCAGCTCTTCACCTGGTCGCCCTGGCCTGCCGCTCAATTCTGGAGTGGCTCAGGTCTGAAGCTCATTCTCGGAACCTTGTTTTTACCTGCTCTGGCAGAAGAAATCATCTTTCGTGTTCTGCTCTTACCTCACCCCAGTGAAACCATCCGTTTACGCATTGTGCTGCTTTGGATTGGTATGAGCCTGGGCTTGTTTATGGTCTATCATCCCCTCAACGCCCTGACCCTGTTTCCGCATGGGAATCCCACGTTTTTCCAGCCAGTGTTCCTGAGCCTGGCAGGGCTATTGGGATTTGCTTGTACAATGCTGTATCGCCAGACGGGTTCTTTGTGGACGATTGTCTTGGTTCATTGGTTCGTCGTTGTGATTTGGTTGGGTTTAGGAGCAGGTGCCGCACTACTGAATTGGGCGAATTAGGAGCTGTCGCCAGTTAGATGTCAAACTCTTACTTTGATTGACTTACAGCCCCTCTTCTTTGTTTTTAAGGTCGGGCGCTCTATCCCTTGTCCCGTAAGACTTCTGGTGCTAATTGACGACACACTCTAATCTGAGAGCAAAAACTTTTCTACTGCCACTACAACGCCATCCGCCTCAACAGATTTCGTGACCCAATCTGCTTGCTCTTTCACCCCGATGGGAGCATTACCCATTGCCACGCCAATACCAACAGCCTGAAGCATTTCGAGGTCATTGAAGTTATCACCAATTGCCATAATCTGTTCAAGCGGCCAATGGTAGTGCTTTTGAGCTAAATAAGCCAGCGCTGTGCCTTTATTAGTGTTGCTTTGGGTAAATTCAAGATAAGTTTCGGTGGATTGGGTGATATGCAGTTCTTGGGGATTATAGCGATCGCGGAACACGGCCATTAGCTCGGTAATCACATCTGGGTCGGCTGAAGAGAGTAAGACTTTCGTTAAGTCCCGATCGAGCAAACTCCGCATATCTGTTAGGGTTTGAGCGGGCACACCAGACCGATCGAGATAGGCTTCAGCTTGGGGGGTTGTCTTAGATAAAAAAAGCTGGTCTTCGGCGTAGAGATGAATTTCAACACGTGTCTGCCAAGCTTCAGACTGCTCCACAAAATCGATAATCTCCGCCACCCGCTTAGAAGGAACTGTACGATGGAGCAATGGCTGCGCAGTACCTGGCTGTTGAATCCAAGCACCGTTGTAGGCAATAAGTGGCTCTGTAGATCTAATTGCTTGGTGGAACCGATAGGCTGAACAATACATTCGCCCAGTGGCGATCGCCACCTTAATGCCCTGGGCTTTGACCTGTTTTAAAACCTGTAAAACGCCAGGGGAAACTTGGTTTGAAGGCCCTGCGATCGTGCCATCCACATCCAGCACCAACAAACGAATATTCGTCATGACTGCTCTGGTGGTGTATTTTGCTCTAGACGCCGATTGATTTTCTTGATCAGCCAGCTCAAGAAAGCCCCTAGGAATAAAATTCCAATCGCAGGATTAAATACAGGTTGCCAGAGCCGATACCACACCTGCCAACCTAGGTTAACCCCTGTTGATTCGCCCACTACGGCGACGGCAAACCATCCGAAGCCCAGCAACACTAAAAACACATCTGCAATCAAAAGTTTATCAAGCCAGTTCAGCCAAGTTTTCATGTTGGAACATTCCTAGGGTAAGGGGAACTACAGCGCCAAACAGCCCTCATTAGTATAGCAATCTAGAGGCTGCCGTCAGCTAGATGCCAAACTGTTGCTGTGACTAACTTACAACCCTTTTCTTGCTTTTTGAGGTCGGGCGCTCTATCACTTGTTCCATCAGACTTCTGGTGTTAACTGATAACACGCCCTAAAAATCAAGAGATTTTCACTTAATTGAGATGGCATAACTACCGAGGTCACTTTCGTTGTAGCCATTGACGAAAATCCGATACAAACCATCATAGGGTAGGGTCATAGTTACACTGGAGTTGCTACTACCGCCGGCATCATCGTTTTGGGCAAGAACCTGCTGACCATTGGCGTCGAATACGGCCAAGAATGTATCAAACTCATTACTACTGAGATTAATCGTAATCGATTGGCCTTGCCCCCCTTGGAATAGGTGTTCGTCATAAAAACTGCCATCTTCATAGCGTTGATCATTGGGTTCAAGGGCTCCTTCGCTTAAGAGCAAATAGCCTTGGGCTAAGGTTTGGGGATCAGGATTCAACAAACTGACAATTTGCGGATTCGGCTCAGGAATGGGGGTGGTTAATTCTGGAAGTGGGTCTTCTGGGATAGGGGTGGATATTTCAGGTGTTGTGGGTTCAACCGCCACTTCAATAGGTGGGGGGAGAGTTTCAGGTGGGTTTGTAACTGTTGTTTCTGGTGTTGGCTCAATTGTGGTTTCTGGAGTGAGTTCAACAGCCGTTTCTGGGGTAACTTCAGTCGGGAGCGTTGCAATCGGTTCAGCCGTTGCCTCTGGGGTAGGTTCAACGACTACCTCAGGGCTGGGCTCGACTGTGACTTCTGGAATGGGTTCAAGCGTTATTTCTGGTTGAATCTCAGGCGAAATGGGCTCAATACTAACTTCAGAGGGCAGAGTAGAAGATGGGGGATCGGTCGGTTCAACCGTTACTTCTGGCGTTGTTGGGTTTAGGGGGTCAGCCGTCACTTCTGGCGTCGTAATTGCAGGCAAGGTTGTTGCAGTAATTTCGGAGGGGGTTGGCTCAACTGTTGCTGCCGATATGGGTGAAGTTTCGGGTATGGGTTCAACTGCCACTTCGGGGGCAACAGCATTGGGTGGTTCAACCGTCTCAGGGATAGAGGCAACGGGAATGGGTTCAACCGCGATCGGCACTACAGGTATGGGCTCGGCAGGAGCAACTGCCGTTGGCGCTGAGACTGAGACGCTATCATAACTCAACGAACAAAGGTTACCACTGGTATCACAAGCGACCCCGGTACTCCGATGGGCAATTGAGAGCAGATTATGACGAGCGGTGCGATCGCGCTGACCATCGGCCACCACAAGGTGCATCACTGCCCATATGGGTACGGTGCTGTTTTCTAAACGGGCACTATTCCCACTTGGAGCGCTACTTGTCAGCGCACTCTGAGCTTGACGACTCAGTGGGTCTGAGGCAACCAGTGGTAACACTGGGCGACGTTGACGTAGCTCATTAATTGCTTCATCCAGCGCCCCAACGCCTTCCTGAGTTTCTAGGGGGGGTTGACCCGGCAGTGATAAGGTCATGCCATTGTAATATTGACGCAGACTTTCGAGCCAAATAGCATAACGTGCTGGATTAGTTCGCACTCGATTGACTTCATGGAGAATCTTCGCCTCTAGCTGTGAAGAGGATACTTGAGCCAGCTGCTGTGGACTGTTGGTCTCAATAACTTGAGCTTGAGTCGGAACAATTCCTGACACAGCGGCTATTGCAGCTAGGGTGAAGGGAGACGAAATCAAGACGAAGGGACGAATCAATGACATGGATATTGCACTAGAAATTTAGCGAAAAGGGAGTCTCAGCTTTACTTTAACGCAAGAATGCGAGAGACGATACAAATCTCTTATCTGGCTCCTATGAGTGGTGATTGATGGGACTCTTACGGACAAACATTGGCAGGAGGGTACGCCTGCTGGAAGGGAGTGATAGAATCGTGGGGATTTATTCATACAGTTGCTTTTTTGGCAACATAGCGAAGCTCATATGGGAGAAATGATGGTAGAACAACCTAATCTATTTTGGTTTGGTTTAGTTCTCTGGGTTAGCGGCAGTGCCTTCCTGCTCATTTTGCTCAGTGGTAGAACAGCCATCAAACCAGACTTAACCCAGCAGTATGAATTTGACTCTGTTTTGAGCGATCGCCTCCATCAGGTTGGCATTAATAGTTGGCTTGGATTCCAACGCCAGGCCAGGTTGACCCCTGGTGGTATTAAACAAATCCGACAAGGGAGTTTGGCGAAACTGAGTTTTCAGGAACTTGATCATCTGGCTCAAACCCTCGATTGGACGCTAGAAGAACTGTTACAGACCTATGGTGTGCCGTTCCCCTCTTTAGAAAAGGTCTTTCAAGAAGTGGCGAAACTGCATCAGAAAGGTCAAGCCGTTGATCAGGAAAACCTACAACTCCAAACCCAGTTACAGGCCACCCAAACCCAGCTTGAAGCGGCGATCGTTCAAACTCAGCAACTCCAAGAACGGATGACGCTCCTAGAAGGTGAAATGCAACGGCGCGAGAATCTTTGGCAAACTAATCTTGAGGATGCCAACAATCAGGTGCTTCAGCTTCAACAACAATGTCGTCGTCTGCGTACTGAGGCACAGCAGCAAGCAACTATAACGACTCAAGAAGTCATTGAGTCTTCCTTTGTGGTGTTGCAGACGCTGTTGATGAATTTTCCTACGGCTCGAGTAATGGTTGCAGCTAAGCCTAATTTACCCGCGCGCAATTTTATTCCGCTGTTTATGCCCTTGGATAATCTGTTGCAAACTTGGGGTTATGAGCCCATTGGCACAGCTTGGGATAAAGTTGTCTTTGATCCCCGTCTTCACCAATCAGATGAGCCGAATGTGCTGGAGGGGGAGTTGGTTTATGTGCGTTTTGTGGGATATCGAGAGGGTGATCGCGTTCTTTGCCCAGCTAAGGTCAGTCGAACGTTGCCTTTACCCTGAGCTCTACGCCATAACCGCAGGATTAGCCTGCCATCGTCTATTCATCGCTCAACAGTGACATGCTTAGCTAAAGTTGCTAAGATTCGTTCCGCTTCGATCGGTTTGGGCAAAAAATCGGTTGCTCCAACCATCTTTGCGCGTACCCGATCGACAAGACCATCATTGCTGGTGAGAATGACCACAGGTAATGACTTAAATTGAGCAATACGCCGGATTTGACTACAGATTTCGTAGCCATTGGCAACCGGCATCATTAAATCCAGAAAAACCAAAATCGGTTTCTGCTTCAGCAGTTCTGGAATCGCCTGCACTGCATCTGCAACCCAAACTGATTTGTAGCCAGCGCCCTGGAGGATTTCTTCTAACGTTTCAGAAATTTGAGGATTATCATCAATGCAAACCACCACACCTTTGTTATTATTCGTATTTCCAGGGATTAGCGGTTGAGCATTCAAATCAATCACACTATCAACAGTAGATGATTGGGGTTGGCGAATGGGAATAGGCAAGTCGGGAATTTCTTTTAATTCCATCCAACCTTGACGAATGTAAGGCAGTAGCGATCGCGTGACTGCCAATACATCTTTCTTCAGCAATGTCGCTAAATCATTAAGCGTCCGTTTCCCGTTAACCAGTTCCCTTAGGGAACGATAATGCTTTACAGATGTTTTTTGCTTTAATACCTCACTTTGCTTGATCAAGGGAGCTAAATTTGGTGAGTACAGGGCTAAACCTGCTTGGTTCCACGTTTCCCAGGTCTGCCAAGCTATCTTGAGGGTGCTGGACATTTCTAATGTCCAAGTACGGGGCCAAATTCCCGTATCTGATGTGGAGGGACGAATCCCCAGATTCGGTCGCAGTTCAAAAGGTAAGGTCTGTTCGTGGGGAGCACTACTGATGATGGTTCCCAATGCAGCGAGTTGAGTTGCCTGGGCCATCTCAAAGAGTACTTCGTGAACGATGCCACGAATGACCTCAATCACAATTTCTGTAGAGGCGACACGCCGTCTTGCCAAGAGGGTTAATATTTGGTAGTCCCAGCATTCAAAGCGATCGGTTGCCCGAACTTGAATCGTCTTCGCTGGCCCTAAAAGTTGATTATTTAGAAGTTGACGACGCCAACGGCGGGCAGGATGTTCACCTCCTGAGGCCCAAGCAAAACGACCCAAGACTAAATACAAACTCCAACGGATTTTACTCGCAACTCTTATATCAATACGGCCAGTGAACTGCTGTTCTTGAAACAATGTTAGTTGGGTATGCAGCGAATTTTCTTCTTGATGTGGGAGCTGTGGTGTAACCACGGGTTGTTTTGTCCCCAATTGCCTCCGGGTAGATAATGGTGGAGCTTGCGGATCTACCTGCACTGCGTTTAACACTGTCTCACCTTGCTTGCAACCGTTCTATATACCTAATAGTATGGCGGAATAAAGAAAAAATATCAAGTTAGAAAAACAATTGTAAAGATAGATGCCCTAAACACAAAGAAATATTACTATCGCCAGTGTGAAGTTCGCATTGGCTAAAATTGACTCTCTCAATATTGTTTTCAGGGAGAATGGGCAGCTCCACAATAGTAAAGTTTATTAATGG
The DNA here is from genome assembly GCA_010672165.1 of Spirulina sp. SIO3F2. Taxonomy (GTDB): domain Bacteria; phylum Cyanobacteriota; class Cyanobacteriia; order Cyanobacteriales; family Spirulinaceae; genus SIO3F2. Next base: position 22,044 of record JAAHHN010000038.1, read on the forward strand.
AACCACTGCTGTTAGAAGCTTTGCGCAAATTGCTGTGAATTTTGGTGAGCGCCAAATCACAAGTTAATGATACTTCTTAATCGCGTGTTTTCTTTATATTCTCTTCACAAAATAAACATCAGCTTTATCCCACCTTTAAAAAGTGAGTATTCACCCCTATTGAATTCCAAAACCCATGCTTGCTCAAGGAAGGAGTAGGTATTTTTACCTATTTTCATTCGGTGCAATTACCGAAGTGATTTTGCCAGTTTAGAGTGTGCATAGGATGCCAATTTCATATCCAATCTCAATTATCTATATTGTTGAGAAGAATACGATTAATATATAGATAACGACTTCCTATCTGGCTTCCGAATCGACTAATAAGCAACATTCGCTTAGCCCAGACGTTAGATACGTATTTAAGGTTCCGACTTAGGCAAACAAATACAAAATTCTTAATAATTATCAAGAGGATTGACTCCAATGACGTCTTGAATTCAGTCATTTCCACTCAGGATGCTCTTGTCCTAGAGCGAATGCCCCCAGTTCATTAATTTTGTTGATCATTTGGAGCAAGCGGGCTGCATCTTTCTGATTAAATTCCAGCACTAGACGTGGTAGTGCTTCGGTTTCATCCCCAAGTTCTTCGGGTAGGGCCTGACTGGGCGTTATCTCCCCTTGGGTAAGCAAATCATTAAATTCACGGTTGAGAAATTCAATAACTGTCGGAGGCAAAGCGGTTTTTAGACGTAAGACCAACTGATTACCCACATAACGACTGGAGTGATAGACCCGATAAAATCGATGGATCACGGCGCAAGCCAAATCCAGATCATCGGTGATGGTGTAAATGCTGGGATCATCAGGACTGATCAAACCCTCTCGTAAAAGGTGTTCCCGAATATGGGCATCCAGAGAGTGCCAATAGTCACTCCCTGACTCATTAATAAATACGATCGGTGCGGGCCCATATTTACCCGTTTGAGAGAGGGTCAAGCTTTCAAAAGCTTCATCTAATGTACCAAACCCACCTGGAAAGAGGGCGATCGCATCACTTTCCCGCAAAAAAAACAGCTTACGGGTAAAAAAATACTTAAACGAAATGAGTTTTTCGTCCCCTTCAATAAAGGCATTTGCCCCTTGCTCAAAAGGCAGTTGAATATTCAACCCGAAGGAGCGTTCACAACCAGCCCCCTCGTTACCCGCAGCCATAATACCGTCGCCTGCACCGGTAATAACCATAAAGCCGCGTTGGGCCATCCGTTGGGCAAAGTCCATTGCCATTTGATAAATGGGCTTATCAGCCGGGGTACGGGCTGACCCAAAAATACTGACCTTACGAATATGTCGATAGGGGTGAAACAATCGAATCCCTCTTTCCATATCTTCAAGGGATGCGGTGAGAATCTTCCAGTCAAGGCGTTCAATATCGGCGGGGGCCAAACGCATCAAAACTGCGATTGCTCGCTCCAAATACTTACGGTGGGGAAGCCCAGACACTTTATCCAATACCTCAGCTAAATCAATCACAAGCTGTTGATGGTCAGAAGCAGAAGACGGAGAAACCATGAGGATAAAGAGCCATGAAGGGGCGATCTCAATTTTATAGTACTGCGCTAGCCAAAGCTAAACCCCATCTCCTTCGATAGAAATGGGGTTTAGCTCAAAAAGCAATAAACTTGCAAGGCAAGCACTGAGTCAAGCTCAAATATATTTTTCTAGAGTGTTAGCAAGGGTGGTCTTCGGCACAGCGCCAACAACCATATCTACCCTCTGACCCCCCTTAAAAAGCATAAGAGTGGGAATACTGCGAATTCCATACTGGCTGGCAACACCCGGATTCTCATCAGTGTTAATCTTAACAACTTTAACCTGACCCTCATACTGCTGTGAAATTTCATCAACAACAGGAGCAACCATCCGACAAGGACCACACCAAGGTGCCCAAAAATCCACCAAAACTGGAACTTGGCTCTCGATCACTTCTGCCTTAAATGTACTATCTGTAACGGGTGTTGCGGCCATAAGATGGGCTTCCTTGTTCTGTCAGTGATTTTTACTTTACCGTAAGCAATACTACAATAGCAAAAACTCTTACCCTCCGAAGCTAAAGTATATAATCAGACATAAATTTTGGGTGAGGTAATGACTTTATGGCAATGGGTAACTCAAACAACTAACTATTATCCAATAATAAAAGGAAACCGCCCAAGGCTCTTGAGCGGAATAGTGGTGTGAGGAGTGAGTAAAAACATACTTTGTATGCCTTTACCACCTTCTATTGTAAGATAACAGATTATTTTTTTTGAGTTGCGTTTATGATAATCTCCTTAAACATTAACGCTAGCCATCATGTATAGCGACTTAAAGCGGCTCCGCTGGTTCGAGTGTACCACAATCGGTTCGGGGTAATGGCGATATTGGCTTTCAAGGGGAGTAATGTTGCCAGTAAGCAACTCGGTATTATCGAGTGAGGTGAGTTCAGGCAGCCAGTGACGAATGTATTGAGCCTCAACATCAAATTTCTGTGCTTGACGAGTGGGGTTGAAAATTCGGAGGGGTTTCGGATCCATGCCACTAGAGGCACTCCACTGCCAGCCGCCATTGTTAGAGGCTAAGTCTCCATCCACTAAATTTTGCATAAAGTAGCGCTCACCCCAACGCCAGTCGATGATCAAGTCTTTGGTTAAAAAGCTCGCTACGATCATGCGGCAGCGGTTGTGCATCCAGCCGGTCTCGTTCAGTTGACGCATAGCTGCATCCACAATCGGATATCCTGTGCGCCCCCTACACCAAGCTTGAAAATGGTCTGGGTTGTTTTCCCAAGGAAATTGCTTAAATTGCTTGCGGTAGGGGCCATCTGCCAATTCTGGAAAAAAATAGAGCGCATGCTGGTAGAATTCTCGCCAGGCTAATTCTTTTTGCCAAACGGTGATGCTGTGGCAAGCTTCATCAGAATTCTGGCTTGCGATCGCTTCTTCGGTAGCCTGCCAAATTGTGCGTACACCAATCGCCCCAAATCGTAGGGCAGCACTGAGCCGAGATGTGCCCAATTGTTCTGGATAATCTCGTGCTTCAGCGTAATTGAGCAGCGGGCGATCGCAAAATCCGGTAAGGTGCTCAAGCGCAGACGACTCACCCGGTTCAAGGGGAAAGCCATTGCGCCAGTGATAACCAAATTCGTCAGCCATCGGCAATTGCGGTAAACATCCGACCCGTTGAGCACTAGCTTGTTCGGATTCAGTTAAACCCTGGAGTTGCACGGGGCACGGAATGGGTGTGAGCTTGGGCTGCCGAGACCAGTTTTTCCAGAAGGGGCCATAGACGGTGTAGGGTTTTCCGGTTTTGGTCAGCACCTGACCGGGTTCACAGAGCAATTGATCCCAAACCGTATGCACCTGAATATTGACCGATTCAAGGGCGGCTTTCACTTGGCGATCGCGTTCTCTAGCTCTGGGCTCAACATCCTTTGTCCACACCACATGCTGAGCGCCAATGGCTTGAGCGAGTTGCACAATGCCAGTTTCAGGAGTAGTGTGCAACAGCAAGAGTTCACTGCCCAATTGGCGATAGCTTTCTGTCAAAGAGTTCAGACAGCCCACCATAAAAGCAACCCGTGCTGGAGCAATATCGTCTCGCTTCAGAATCTGGGGGTCAAAGCAGAACACACCAACCACATTGAGTCCCAATTGTTCACGAGCGATCAGCTCAAAGGCACGATGATCGCTTAAGCGCAGGTCACGGCGATGCCAGAGCAGAATTCGATTTGAGATGGAGTGAGTCACAAACAGATCACTTACTGGTCATTGTCCAAACCCCATCCCAACTCTTTTTGGGAGGGTTCTTGATCAGTTGCTGGCAACGATCGATGTGTAGCCAAGCGGCTTTATCATTGCGATCGAGTTCAAGGATTGTGCCGAAGGTGGAAATGGCTTTGGCGAAATCTTGATGGGTGTAGAGCTTGCGGGCCTTGTTATACAGTTCAATAATCTGCTCCTTGCCCTCAGGGTAGCCATTCTTGGTTTCTTCGAGCAACTCGTAGACCCCCACGGGTTGGGTTTTCCCTTTCACGCGGATACAGTCTAGCTCCCGCACCAAAAGCTGTCCTTCACATTGATGGTAGGTGTTCTCGCTAATGACGATATCACAGCCATATTGCTTACTCGCCCCTTCTAGACGAGAACTTAGGTTCACCCCATCCCCGATCGCGGTAAACTCCATTCGCTTACTCGAGCCAATGTTGCCGCTGATCACAAAGTCCGAGTTAATCCCAATCCCAATCCGAATCGTTTGTTCACCCCGACTGGCGCGATCGGCGTTATAAGCCGCGAGGCGACGGCGCATATCTAAGGCACTCTGACAAGATTTCAGGGCATGATCGGGCAGTGGGAAGGGCGTGCCAAACACCGCCATAATCGCATCACCGATATACTTATCGAGAATCCCTTTATGCTCAAAAATCGACTCCACCATACTCTCAAAGTAGGTGTTGAGCATCTCTACCACTTCTTCAGCTTGGAGTTTCTCCGTGAGGCTAGTGTAGCTCCGGATATCAGAGAAGAGCACCGAAACTTCCTTGCGATCGCCCCCTAGACCAATATCCCCGCCTTCGAGCAACTGTTCCGCTAGCTCCTGGTTCATATAGCGATACATGGTGCTCTTCAGCCGCTTCTCATCGCTGATATCATCCATAACGACCAGCGATCCATAGACATTCATCAGGTCGCGGGCATCGGTGATGGAATTGATCGAGAGATTGATGCTACGCTCTTCGCCACCGGCGGAAACAATGGTTTGATCTGGGTAATATTGCTCCCGCTCCTTAGTGTCTTCCGGGTTAAGGGATTTTTGGAACCAGCCGGTGAATTCCTCATCCTGATCGGCTTGAACCTCATCATCGCTTTTGCCTTTCTTGATGGCAATGAGGTCTTTCATCAACAGGCCTTCGATGGTTTTATCTCCAAAACCTAGCAACTCCTTGGCTTTTTCATTCGCCGCCAAAATGTAACCGTGTTTATCCGTGGAGATAACACCATTGGTTAGACTGCGCAAAATATCCCGCTGCATCTGTTCCTGCTGGCGCACCTTGGCAAAAAGTTTGGCATTTTGCAACGCCACCCCTGCTTGAATATTGAATGCCTCCATAAACTCCTGGTCACTGCGGTTGAAGCTCGCTTTCCAACATTCTGGTGCTTCAGGCCAATTCTCTGGATTGTAGGGAGGATGGTCGCCTTGCCGAATTTTGTTAATGAGCTGAGTGACACCAATGAGTTCCTTATCGGAATTGAAGACAGGCATACAGAGCAAACTACAAGTACGGTACTTTGTCTTTTCGTCTGTGTTCTTAGCGGTCTCCGCATCCTCGCGATTGTAGAGATCAAAACCAATATTCAGTGGTTCTCCTTCCTGAGCAACTTGACCCGCAAAGCCGACCCCCACCGGAACCCGAAACTCTTTCACTTCCCCATTGGGTAGGGGAATCTTAGTCCAGAGGTCATTTTTGTCATGGTCAATTAGCCACAGGGTGGAGCGATCGGCATTCATCAGCTTCTTCGCTGCATCCATCACAGTGCGTAGGGTGGCATCGAGATCCAAATTGCCCCGACTCAATGAGTTGGTGGCTTCGATGAGCGCATTGGCGGCGCGCTGACGCTGAGTTGCTTTGTAGAAAGAGCGCGACGACTCCAGAATCAAGCGGATCGATGGGGCAAAATTCTCAAAGACTTCGAGATCGGTGTTGGTAAAGCCTTCATGAGAAATGCGTTGGTCTAAGGGGATATCTCGGCTAACATTTTGCTCAAGTTTGTTGATGAGCTGCACGACCGCCACAAGCTCATCTCCCTCCTCCGTTTCTTTGAGTAGCGGCAACGCCAACATGGAGTATGTGCGATAGTTGTTGAGCTTATCGAACTTCTTTGCCGATTCCGAACGTGGATCATCATAAAAGTCAAAGGGAATATTAATCACCTTTTTGAACTGCGCAACTTCCCCAGCGATCCCCTGACCTACAGAGATACGGATTTCAATGGGCTTACCGTCATTGCCCTTAGCGACAATTGACCAGAGTTGATCCTGTTCTTCATCAAGTAAGTAAATAGTTGTGCGATCAGCACCCAGCAGCTCCCCTGTTTTAAGGGTGATCGAGCGCAGCATCTCATCTAAGATTGCATCAAAACCATCGCTATCAATAATGTTGTCGAGCAGACCCAAGGTTTGATTAACAACCTTGAGCTTGTCTTCAACATCAATAACAACCTGCTGGAAGGTTTCCTTGTTGAGGGGAGCAAGGAAATTTGAGAAGGTTCCTTTGGCGGTCACCAACGAACTTGAAGACGCATCGGGCGCAGGCTTTGTTGTGCCATTGCTGTGCTGACCATTGTTGTTTTGCCTGTTCGTCGCAACTTCAACATCAATGGTTTGGCCGGTATATTCCAATTTCGTGGGTGGCTGAGATGCAGCAGTCATACGCTGTATGGTTGGAGGATGATGGACGTGCTGGATGTATTCTAACGATTAAACTCTGGGCACAGGATAAAACTGGCGAAAAGCGCAGTAGATTTACCCCCCAGTTTACCTATGGAAGCTAGTTTAAACATTAATGAATCTTTAACAACCTTATAATTAAGTTATTTTTCGCGCAGGGTTTGGGCTTGTGCCAATAAAGATTGAGCAAAGGCGATCGCGTCTGTTGCCGCGTGCCCCCCAGCCAGTTGAGCAAGTTCTGTTGCCCGGCTGTCCTGGGTTTCCAGCGAGGTAACATTCACAATTGTGCGGGGATCTTGTCCGCGGGGTTTAACGGCAGTCTTATCCACCCGAAAATGGCGATCGGCCAAGGCAGCAATCAAGGGTTGATGGGTCACACAGAGAATTTGATGGGGCTGACTCAGTTGATTGAGTTTTTCAGCAATCGCCTGGGCAACTTTGCCTGAAACTCCGGTATCAATCTCATCAAATATCAAGGTTCTCTGATGTTGACTGGCAGTGCCTTGGGTGAGACAACTCTTGAGCGCTAGCAAAAAGCGACTCATTTCTCCGCCTGATGCAGTTTCAGCCAGAGATTGGAGCGGTTCACCGGGATTAGGGCTAAACCAAAAGTTGATCTGTTCAGCGCCTGCACTGGTGGGTTCAATGGGCCGCAAACGACAGTCAAATTGCACTTTCGCCATCGCTAGCGGTTTAAGCTCACGGATCAGTTGCTTCTGGAGCTTCTGGGCTGCGGTTTGGCGATGCTGAGTCAGGGTTTGACAAGCATCAAGGAGAATCTGGTGAGTACGATCGCGCTCAGCTACCAATTCCTCTAGCGACTGACCCGCTCCAGTGAGATCATCCAATTCAGTTTGCAACGCCTGCCAAAGGGCGATCGCGTCTTTGAGCTCCGGGCCATATTTGCGACAAATTTGCTTGAGTGTGCCCAGACGGTTTTCTACCTCTTGCAAGCGTTCGGGGTCAGCTTCGAGCAAATCCCCATAGCGATTGAGTTGCTGTCCTGCCTCCACGACTTGATTAAGCGCACCCAGCACCATCTCTAAAACCGGAGTTAGGCTGGAGTCGTAATTAACCATATTCTTGACCATCCCCTCCACATTCCCAAGCTGATCTGCGATCGCCAGTCCCCCCTGCTCATTCTGATAGAGCAACTGGTAGCTTTGATAGCTTAGGTTCTGTAATTCCACCACATGAGCGAGGCGTTCAAGTTCTTGTTCGAGTTCCGTCAGTTCTTCTGGCGCGTCTAACTCTGCCTCATTGAGTTCCCTAAGCTGGAATTCCAATACATCAAGGCGCTGAAGACGGTCTTGCTGTTGTTTTTCTCGGGTTTCTAGGGCTTGTACTGCTGCCCGATAATCACCATAAGCTTGGGCAACCCGTTGTTTGGCTTTGAGGAGGGTCTTGCCCCCATAGGTGTCGAGTAAATCCCGCTGACGATTGGGCAGGAGAAGTTGCACCGTTTGACCTTGGGCAGTGACTTCGATTAGCAGTTCGCGCAGTTCTTGGATCACCTGACGATTGACAAGAACACCATTGATCCGCGATCGCGATCGCACCGTTTCGCCTGAGGCCGTTAGATCCCGGCTACAAATCAGTTCTGGTTCATCAAGGGCATCAATGTCTTGCTGCTGGAGCCATTGGGCGATCGCATCTGTAAGCTGAAATGTTGCCTCTACTTTACCCCGCTGGGTTCCGGTACGCAGCAGACGACCATTAACCTTACCGCCAAGGGCAGCATCGATCGCATCCAAGATAATTGACTTACCGGCTCCCGTTTCCCCCGTTAAAACATTTAAACCCTGACCAAACGAAAGCGTCAGGGCATCCACAAGGGCAAAGTTTTCAATGTGCAAGGCCAGCAGCATGGCGGGAAAAAAGCTCAGATGTTGTAATCAGAGCGTAGCGTAGTTTGGGCGATCGCTACTCAATGATTCCGCAAGCCAAGCGGGCCCCACCCCCCCCTAACGGTGCCGGATCATCAGAAAAGTTATCCCCATGCAAATGTACCATTAAGGAACGACCGTGAATAAACGCTGTTTCTAAGCGTGGAGCCAGGACAGGAATCGTGGCGGTGCCATCGGCTTCGACAAACAAGGGGGGTAAATCTCCCAAATGTCCTTCCTCGCTATAGGGACCCTCATGACTTCCCGTATTAAACGGGTCAAAATGGCCACCTGCGGCTAATCCGGGCACAATCTTGCCATTTTTCTTAGCAGGGCCACAATCAGGATTGGTGTGGATATGGAAACCATGAGCACCAGCGGGAAGACCGGATAAATCCGGAATCAATAGCAAACCATATTCAGTGTCGGTCAATGTCACCGTTCCTACGGTTGCCCCAAGACCCTCTGCACTGGTGAAAGTGAGCGTAATAACCTGATCTCCTTCATCGGTCACATCGGCGTCATGGCCATCGGCTTGGGCAGCGAAGGGAATAAAGGCAGTTATAACGGATAAGCCCAGCGCAATAATGGAGGATTTAAGCATTTCAGAAATAATCATCAATATTTTGAGGGTGAACAGGGAAGGTTAAACCACAATTGGCAGTACCTATTCTGTTCTGGCTGGACAAGAGATATCGCAATAGCGCTAAACTCTGCCTGAGAAGAAGCTGAGAGCCAGGTGAGCCAAATCCAAACTGACTCGATAGGGTTCGAGACTAGACAAGAGCGGAACCCCCTCATCTATTGTTACAATTGCTTTACAAATCTTCTCTGCTCCTCACCAGTTCATGGCTGATCCTGCTATTCCTGTTCTCGACCCGACCACTGAAGTCACTGTCGATGTGAATGCCACTGAGACGGTTAGTGATTATGACCCTGACGCGATCATGGCTCATTATCGCTCACGCCTCTGGCAAGTTTGGGGACGTTTGATTGTGATTGTGCTGGCATTTGGGCGTTTTGCCTTGGGTCTGGGGTGCGATCGCTTCTTTGGGACTATCGAACAGAATCAACGCCAACGCGCTGGGCAACTGCGGGAACTGATTACTAGCCTTGGTCCCACCTATATCAAGATTGGTCAAGCACTCTCCACCCGTCCAGATTTGTTGCCTGCCGTGTATATGGAAGAGCTGTCTCGTCTCCAAGACCAGATTCCGGCTTTTGATAATGAAATTGCCTACAGTCTGATTCAGGAAGAGTTAGGGCGTCCCCCCCATCAGGTTTATGCTGAGCTTTCTGCCAATCCCGTGGCGGCAGCTTCCCTGGGGCAGGTTTATAAAGGCAAACTTAAAACCGGCGAGACGGTGGCGGTGAAAGTTCAACGTCCGGATCTGCTCGATCGCATTACCCTTGATATTTACATTGCTCGTAGTTTAGCGATCTTCGCCAAGCAAAAGGTGAAGCGTATTCGCAGTGATTTGGTCGCCATTATTGACGAGTTTGCTGGGCGCATTTTTGAAGAATTAGATTATGCCCAGGAAGGCCGCAACGCAGAGTTGTTTGCCGAACTCTATGGTTACCTCCCCGAGATCTACATCCCACGCATCCATTGGGATTACAGCGGTCGACGGGTGCTGACGATGGAATGGATTGAGGGCACGAAGCTGACTCAACTCGAAGCCGTACAAGCCCAGGGCATTGACGCCACTTATCTGGTGGAAGTGGGCGTGGCTTGTTCCTTACGGCAGTTGCTTGAACATGGCTTTTTCCACGCCGATCCCCATCCAGGCAACCTCCTGGCCACACCAGACGGGAAACTAGCATATCTGGATTTTGGCATGATGAGCCGGATCAAGCCTTACCAACGCTATGGCTTAATCGAGGCGGTGGTACATTTGGTAAATCGGGACTTCGAGGCGCTAGCCCAGGACTATGTGAACCTGGAATTTTTGACCCCAGAAACAGATTTAGAGCCGATCGTACCTGCTTTAACCAAGGTGTTTGGCAATGCTCTGGGAGCCAGTGTAGCCCAGCTCAATTTCAAGAGCATCACGGATCAAATGTCAGAGATGATGTATGAGTTTCCCTTTCGGGTTCCGGCTTACTATGCTCTGATCATTCGCTCACTGGTGACGCTGGAGGGGATTGCGATCGGTGTGGAGCCAGACTTTAAGGTGCTCAGCAAGGCCTATCCCTACATTGCCAAGCGTCTGCTCACTGACCCCGCCCCCCAGTTGCGAGCATCATTGCGGGATCTGCTGTTTAAGGAAGGGAGTTTCCGCTGGAATCGATTAGAGAACTTGCTGCGTAATGCCCGCAATTCTCAAGATTATGATTTTGAGCGGGTATTGAATCAGACGTTAGAGTTTATTTTTTCAGAACGAGGAGCGCTAATCCGCGATCGCCTCGTACAAGAAATTGTCCAAGCGGTTGATCTCTTTGGCCAGCGATCGCTGTTCAATTTTTCAGCCCTCATGCGTCAGCAGTTCGGTCTCGCTGCCGTAGAAATGCCCGCCGAGCTTGAGCCTGCACCCAATAGTGCTAATAATCTGGCCCATATCCAAAACATCTGGGATATTTTGCAGCAAACCCAAGGCTTTGACCCAATATTGTTGGTTTCAACAGTACCGAAGTTATTGCTTAAACCCGAGCTGCAAGAGATGAGTGAACATATTGCCAATGGTTTGGCTCAGCGGGTGATGGCTCGGCTGATTCGTCAATGGTTAATGGCAGATGAGGCTGATTTATCTCAGCCCGCCCTGCCTTCAGCTTGAAGGGTATTGCAACCCTGAGTACAGGACAAAAAATCAGAAATCGCCTGAAACCCTTCTGAATTCGTAGGTTGAGTGTAGGCGTAGCTCGTACAGGGCATGTTTAAGCGCAACTTGCTTTTCGCAGAGTTACCCAACGCGATCGCCGTAAGTCTTGCTGCTTTTCAGCTTCCTACATTACCCCAACCGACAATCCTCACCTTTCAGCCGATATTGAGCATCGCATTAGATGAGTATTTCTACTCATTGATCTATTTTTAAATCAGAATTATTCTTAGAAATGAATATTTCATATATTTGTTTTGATCAGTTTACTCCGCGCCTATTGGCGCAGATTCACCCGGAATCGAAACATTCATACACCACAATTCCCAGAAGAAACCATGAGTGATCTAGGTAGTACTACTCCAAGCAGCCAAGGAGGATGTCCCTTCTCAGGCGCAACCCGCAAACTGACCGCTGGCGGTGGAACCGCTAACCAAGATTGGTGGCCCAATCAGTTGAACCTCAACATCCTTCACCAGCATTCTGCTAAATCCAACCCGATGGGTAAAGCGTTCAATTACGCTGAAGCGTTTAATCGTCTCGACTTAGATGCTGTCAAGCGCGACATCTTTGACTTGATGACCACCTCCCAAGATTGGTGGCCCGCTGACTACGGCCATTATGGGCCGCTCTTCATTCGCATGGCTTGGCACAGCGCAGGGACATACCGTATTGGCGATGGCCGCGGTGGTGCGGGCACCGGAACTCAGCGCTTTGCCCCCCTCAATAGCTGGCCGGACAATGGCAATCTGGATAAAGCCCGCCGCTTGCTTTGGCCGATCAAACAGAAATATGGCAACAAAATCTCTTGGGCTGATCTGATGATCCTCGCAGGCAACTGTGCTCTGGAGTCGATGGGTTTTAAAACCTTCGGTTTTGCTGGCGGCCGGGAGGATGTGTGGGAACCGGAAACCGATATTTACTGGGGTGCAGAGACCGAATGGCTGGGTAACAAACGCTACAGTGGCGATCGCGAACTCGAAGCTCCCCTGGGTGCGGTGCAAATGGGCTTGATTTATGTAAATCCAGAAGGCCCCAACGGTCAGCCTGATCCCGTGGCTTCGGGCCGAGATATTCGCGAAACCTTTGGCCGGATGGCGATGAACGATGAAGAAACCGTGGCTCTAGTTGCAGGCGGTCATACCTTCGGGAAATGCCACGGGGCAGGCGATCCAGCGCTGGTGGGTCGTGAGCCGGAAGGGGCCAACATTGAAGAACAGGGCCTGGGCTGGAAAAACAGCTTTGGTGACGGCAAAGGCGTCCATACAACGACCAGCGGTATCGAAGGAGCTTGGACAACCAACCCAGTGCAATGGGACAACAACTATTTTGAAAACCTCTTCGGTTATGAATGGGAACTCACCCAAAGTCCCGCAGGCGCACATCAATGGATTCCCAAAGGTGGTGCGGCAGCCGATGCTGTGCCCGACGCCCATGATCCCACCCGACGTCATGCCCCGATTATGACCACGGCAGATATGGCCATGCGGATGGACCCTGCCTATGAGCCCATTGCCCGGCGCTTTCTGGCACATCCTGAACAGTTTGCCGATGCCTTTGCGCGGGCTTGGTTTAAGCTGACGCACCGCGATATGGGGCCTCGGGCGCGTTATCTAGGCAAGGAAGTCCCCGCCGAAGAGCTGATCTGGCAAGATCCAGTGCCTGCGGTCAACCATCAGCTAATTGGTGAGCAGGATATTGCCACGCTGAAGCAACAGATCCTGGCTTCTAGCCTTTCAGTTTCCCAACTGGTTGCCACTGCCTGGGCGTCAGCTTCAACGTACCGAGATTCGGATAAGCGGGGTGGGGCCAACGGCGCACGCCTGCACCTTGCTCCTCAGAAGGATTGGGAGATCAACCAACTCGGACAATCGGCAACGGTACTCCAGACCCTTGAAGCGATCCAAACCACCTTTCACGATGTTCAGACCGATGGCAAGCAGGTTTCGCTGGCGGATCTGATCGTTTTGGGCGGCTGTGCTGGGATTGAGCAAGCGGCTAAAAATGCGGGTTACGATGTCCAAGTTCCCTTCCAGCCAGGTCGCACGGATGCTTCTCAGGCGCAAACTGATGTGGACTCTTTTGCGGTACTGGAGCCGATCGCGGATGGGTTCCGTAACTATCAAAAAGCAACCGCCAAGCTGCCGGCTGAGAAATTGCTCGTGGATCGCGCCCAGTTATTAACGCTGACCGCCCCAGAGATGACGGTACTTGTCGGCGGGATGCGGATCTTGAATACCAATGCAGATCAATCCCAACATGGGGTGTTTACTCACCGTCCTGAAACCTTGACCAATGACTTCTTTGTGAATCTGCTCGATCTGGGCACGACTTGGCAGGCAGTTTCTGAAGCAGAAACCGTTTTTGAAGGGCGCGATCGCGCCACAGGTGAACTCAAGTGGACGGGCACACGGGCTGATCTTGTTTTTGGGTCGAACTCTCAACTGCGGGCGATCGCAGAAGTCTATGGTTGTGCAGACGCCCAACAAAAGTTTGTGCAGGATTTTGTGGCTGCCTGGGATAAAGTCATGAACCTCGATCGCTTTGATCTTGTTGTGAACGAATAAAGATTCTGTACAAATCTTTAAATCTGGCCAATGAGGATACCTACGCTACGGTTTTTCTATTTATTGATCAGTAAGATAAGGCCGTAGTGTGGGTCGCTTGCCCACCCTCAATGAACATTATTACGGGTTTATTTCTACCAACAATTATCGTGCCCAACTCAACCCGTTTAGTTCAGATTCCAGAAGTTGTCATGAAGACAATGATGACAGTTATTAAGAATGGAGATATAGGATGAACGAATCGACGCTTCACTTCTTTCGCGGTATTCTCCTTGTTTTGGATGTATGTGAATCCCTAACTGACCCCTGGCTTTGGCTGGCTGCGACGTTTCTCTGGGTATATGAAATGTCTGTTTTTTAGCTCTGTTTTTTGGCTAGGTCTGATTCTATAACCAGAGACATCAAAACAAATCAATCGATTAACTGTAGGGGTTTGGGTCTCCCAACCCTTCGCCAGCCCAATAAATACATCTTGCAATTCATTACCCGTTGGCTGGTTTATCTCCCAATGGGTTGGGCGTGGAAACCACGCCCCTACAAGAGATCTAAAATTCCTCTTCGTTTGTTTAATAAATCTACTTGTCTAATAAATCTACCCCCCCTTAAATGAAGATCAAAAAATTGGTTCTGTAATAACGAGCGCTTAATCAGCCTGGGGCAGGCAAGATGCTCGCGCTACGGAATTACCGACTTATTTTCTTAAGTTCCATATAAGGGGGGGAGGAAAGAACGAGTAAACTATGTTACTCAGTGCATTCCATTTAAACAAACGCCAGCTTACGCTTCATCCAATGCCTCAATGCCGGGGAGCACTTTGCCTTCGAGTAGCTCAAGACTTGCACCACCACCAGTGGAGATGTGGCTCATCTTATCCGCCACTTGGGCTTTCTCGACTGCTGCGACGGAATCACCACCACCGATGATCGTGATTGCACCCTTGGGAGTGAGTTCGGCTAGGGTTTCAGCGATCGCCTCAGTTCCCTTCGCAAATGCATCAAATTCAAATACACCCATCGGGCCATTCCAAATTACACACTTGCAATCTGCTAAAGCCGCTTGGAAAACTTTTGCAGAGTCAGGGCCAATATCCAAACCCATCCAGCCGTCGGGAATCGCCTCAATGCTCACGGTTTGGGACTTTGCATCGGGGGCGAAGTTGTCAGCAACTACCACATCGGTGGGGAGAAGCAATTCAACCCCTTTCTCCTTAGCTTTGGCTTCGAGTTCTTTAGCCAGTTCCAGCTTATCTTCTTCCACCAAAGACTTACCCACGCTCAAGCCGCGAGCTTTGTAGAAGGTGAAGATCATGCCACCGCCGATCAGGAGTTTGTCGCACTTGTCGAGCAGGGTTTCGATGACGCCGATTTTGCTGGAGACTTTGGAACCACCGATAATCGCCGCCAAAGGACGCTTGGGATCATCGATCGCAGTTTGTAAGAATTCCAGTTCTTTCTCGATCAAGTAACCCGCCACACTGGGGCTGAGGTACTTGGTAACACCTTCGGTGGAAGCATGGGCACGGTGGGCTGTACCAAAGGCTTCGTTCACAAACAGATCAGCATTGGCTGCAAGCTTTTCAGCAAAAGCAGGGTCATTCTTGGTTTCTTCCTTATAGAAGCGAACGTTCTCTAGCAGTGCAACATCACCATCATTCATGCCGTTTACCACGCTGGCAACCGCATCACCAATACAGTCATCGCACTTCTTGACTTCTTTACCAAGCAGCTCAGAAAGACGTGCCGCCACAGGGTTCAGGCGCAAGTCTTCTTTCACTTCACCCTTAGGACGACCCATGTGGCTGGAAAGAATCACCTTGGCCCCTTTGCTGGTGAGATCATTAATTGTAGGGAGAGCAGCCCGGATGCGAGTATCGTCAGTGATTTTGCCAGCATCGTCGAGGGGGACGTTAAAGTCAGCCCGGACTAAGACGCGCTTTCCTTTGAGATCGGCTTCGGTGAGTTTTGCTACAGTTTGCTTCGGCACTGCTATATCCTCCTGAATCAGGTTTTATTCTATTGGTATATCTATCGCTGGGCGGCAGCTTAAGTTTTGTTAAGTTTTGCCACTCAGTGCAGATTGTACCGGAGTATGTGTAACTGGAGATACCATCCATGTTCAAAACTGTGTTGTTCCCCCTTGATCAAAGCCAGGGAACCCGCCAAGCCGCAGAAATGGTTGTGGCAATGGTGAAGCAATACAACAGCCGTTTGATTTTGCTCTCGGTTGTCGAACCGCCGAGTGAGGAGGGAGCCAGCAATATGAGTTCAGCCGAAGCGGTTGAAAAGCTCTTAGCGGGGGCGAAAAAGCTCTTTGCAGAACAGGGCATTGATGCCGAAGTGGTTGAACAAGAGGGGATGCCCTCGTTTACGATCTGTGATGTGGCAGACGAAAAGAAAGCGGATCTCATTATTATGGGTTCGAGCGGTTCCGGCATGACAGCTGAAGGTGCTGCCGAGAGCGTCACCAACCGTGTGATTAGCCTGTCCCCTTGCCCGGTATTAGTGGTTCCTTAGAGGTTCCTGACACTGCCGTAATATTTCTTATGGCGAGTCATCTGACACAATTTAGACCGATTTCGCTATAATGACGGTCTACCTTGCGGGTATAGTTTAGTGGCAAAATGAAAGCTTCCCAAGCTTTAGTTGCGGGTTCGATTCCCGCTACCCGCTTAGCATTACATAATCATGCGTTAGTTCTTAACTATCTCTATCTAGCATTTCTATAGAGGTTTGACTAAAACCCAAACCGCTAAGGTGTGTTATTAGTTCCCCTCTAACTACAACTAGGCTGTATTGTCTGCATTCTTAAGCCGATCTAAAGCTTAGAGCAGGCTGAGAAAAGCCGATTAGAATAGAGCCAAAAAGCTCTATCGAAAGGATAATCTCATCGAACCATGCTTAAAACACCTGTTGCTTGGGGTCTGAGTACCCTTGTTACTGTTACCACCCTGAGAGGGTGACAAAGAGGGTCAAAAGCTTTGTGTAGCAAGGAATATAGACTAAGGAGGCAAAAAAAGATAGGTCAATATTAGTGCAAGTGACCTATCCAAACAAAATGATAGCTAAAGAGTACCA
>JAAHHN010000380.1 GCA_010672165.1 Spirulina sp. SIO3F2
TCTATTGGTAATTAAACAACCAACTTGTTGTTTTAGTCTCAAACCCTGTTGATCTCAGCCCCTGACTGAAGTATCATACCCTGCTCATCCACCCCTTTTATCGTCTCCCCGTGGCGGAGTCCTGTTTCAGCCTATGAGTGCGACCACTGTTCAAACCCTTGTTAACCAACCCTATAAGTACGGCTTTGTTACCGACATTGAGACTGATACCATCCCTGCTGGTCTCAATGAAGATGTGATTCGCCTCATTTCGGCTAAGAAAAACGAACCCGAGTTTATGTTGGAGTTTCGGCTCAAAGCCTATCGTCAATGGCTCAAGATGACTGAACCCAATTGGGCACACTTAGGTTATCCGCCCATTGATTATCAAGACATTGTCTATTACTCTGCCCCCAAACAGGAAAAGCAAAAACTCGATAGCCTGGATGAGGTTGACCCTACACTCCTCGAAACCTTTGAGAAGCTCGGGATTCCCCTCTCAGAGCAAAAGCGGTTGGGGAATGTTGCAGTCGATGCGATTTTTGATAGCGTGTCGATCGCCACGACCTTCAAAGAGAAACTAGCCGAATCGGGCGTAATCTTTTGCTCAATTTCTGAAGCGCTTCAAGAGCATCCGGAACTGGTGCAGAAATATCTCGGTTCGGTAGTTCCCGCAGCCGATAACTACTTTTCTGCGTTGAATGCGGCGGTCTTTAGCGATGGCTCTTTTGTGTTTATTCCCAAGGGTGTTACTTGCCCGATGGAACTTTCGACCTACTTCCGGATTAACAACGGTGAGACGGGTCAGTTTGAGCGGACGTTGATCGTGGCCGAAGAAGGAGCGTCGGTGAGCTATCTCGAAGGCTGCACGGCACCCATGTATGACAGCAACCAGCTCCATGCGGCGGTGGTGGAATTGGTGGCGCTAGACAATGCGGATATCAAATATTCCACAGTGCAGAACTGGTATGCAGGGGATGAAGACGGCAAGGGTGGGATTTACAACTTTGTGACCAAGCGAGGCTTGTGCAAAGGGGTAAATTCTAAGATTTCTTGGACACAGGTGGAAACCGGGTCAGCAATTACCTGGAAATACCCAAGTTGTGTGCTGGTGGGCGACAACTCCGTTGGCGAATTCTACTCGATCGCGCTCACCAACAACCATCAACAAGCTGATACGGGTACCAAGATGGTGCATGTTGGCAACAACACTCGCAGCCGGATTATCTCGAAAGGGATTTCGGCAGGCCAATCCAAAAACAGCTATCGCGGCTTGGTGAAGATGAACCCCAAGGCAAAGGGTGCCCGAAATTATTCCCAATGTGACTCGATGCTGATTGGCGATCGCGCCGAAGCCAACACGTTCCCCTACATTCAGGTGAGCAACCCCAGCGCCAAAGTAGAGCACGAAGCGTCCACGTCTAAGATCGGCGAGGATCAGCTCTTTTACTTTGCTCAACGAGGGATTAGCACTGAAGATGCAATTTCTATGCTCATCAGTGGTTTTTGTAAGGATGTGTTTAACCAGTTGCCGATGGAGTTCGCGGCGGAGGCGGATAAGTTGTTGAGTTTGAAATTGGAGGGAACGGTTGGTTAGGCGTGCTGTTTGAGCGCTGTAGGTTGGGTTGACGATAGGAAACCCAACACAACCAACTTCAACTTTCAATGACGCACTATTGGAGATAACGTCAAACTTGCGATCGCACTACACAAACCAGAATTGCGATCGTCAATATTTACTGCTGGTGGGCGCTGCCCACCCTACGCTATTCGTTACTCATTACTGTTGCGTTTTCTCTGTTGGGTTTCGTTCCTCAACCCAACCTACAATTTACTATTGGGGATAACGTTAAACCTGCGATCATATCTCCCAAACTTGCTTACTTATTACTCAAAAATAGCTGTTGTGCGTTACGCTCCGCTAACACACCCTACAAAAAATAATCCTCCTAAACTTATTACTTTTAACTCGTTACTTAAAGACCTAAACCCATCACTATGATTAACGACAATAGTCCCGTTATTCTCTCCGTTAAAGACCTTACTGCCAGCGTCGATGGAACTCCCATCCTCAAAGGTGTGAACCTGGAAGTAAAAGCGGGCGAAATCCACGCCATTATGGGGCGCAACGGCTCCGGAAAAAGCACCCTTTCCAAGGTTATTTCTGGTCATCCTGACTATGAGGTGACGGGTGGCGAAATTCACTACAAGGGTGAAAATATCCTGGAGCTTGAACCCGATGAGCGGGCCTTAAAGGGTATCTTCTTGGCTTTCCAATATCCGTTGGAAATCCCCGGTGTGACTAACTTGGATTTTCTACGTGTAGCCTATAACTCCCGGCGGAAATATTTGGGTCTTGAAGAACTTGATGCTTTCGACTTTGAAGATCTGGTTGAAGAAAAACTGGGCATTGTCTCCATGGATGCAAAGTTCCTCGATCGCAGCGTTAATGAAGGCTTCTCCGGTGGTGAGAAAAAGCGCAACGAGATTTTGCAAATGGCGCTGTTGGAGCCGAGCCTAGCGATTTTGGATGAGACTGACTCAGGGCTAGATATTGACGCCCTCAAGATCGTCTCGAATGGCGTTAATCACCTCACCACTGAGGAGAACGCGATTGTAATGATTACCCATTACCAGCGTCTGCTCAATTACATCCAACCCGACTTTGTCCATGTCATGCAAGAAGGACAAATCATCACCAGTGGTGATAAAGCACTCGCCCTGGAATTGGAAGAACGAGGTTATGACTTTTTAGCTGAGACGACAGAGGTGGGGGCATAATGGTGGCACTGTCTGTAGAAGATATTGTGAATTCTGACCTCTCACAAACCCCGCAAGATCAACTCCTGCACAATTTGCTGCGCTTGAGTAGCCTCGCTGAAGTGCCCGCCCATGCCGAAATTTCCGGTTGGCTGGACGAGCTGCGTCAACGCTTTGCCTACGATGTGGCTCATAG
>JAAHHN010000381.1 GCA_010672165.1 Spirulina sp. SIO3F2
TTGAGCGTTTAGGCTTGCTGGGTGAGCATTGTCCAGACCCTGAATTAGCTGCCTTCTATCGAGGCTTGATGGCATCAGAAACAACTGTTGCTGCGGGCGGGCTATATTCGGCGAATCGGCAGTGGTCTTTATAGCTATATGCCCCTAATGTGGCGGGTGCTGCGCAAGGTCTCCCAAATTGTCCGGGAAGAAATGGATGCTACCGGGGCGCAGGAATGTTTACTGCCCCAACTTCAACCGGCTGAACTATGGCAAGAGTCTGGGCGCTGGGATACCTATACGAAGGCGGAAGGAATTATGTTTGCTTTCCGCGATCGCCAAGATCGGGATGTGGCACTCGGCCCCACCCACGAAGAGGTAATCACCACCGTGGCGCGGGAGATGATTCGCTCCTATAAACAGTTGCCCCAGCATTTGTATCAGATTCAAAGCAAATTCCGGGACGAAATTCGCCCCCGGTTTGGCTTAATGCGCAGTCGGGAATTCATTATGAAAGATGGTTATTCTTTCCATGAAACTGCTGAGAGCCTGAAAGAAACCTATGCTGCAATGGATCAGGCCTATAGCAATATGTTCCGCCGCTGCGGCCTGGACTTTGTGGCTGTCGAAGCGGACTCAGGCGCGATCGGCGGCTCTGGTTCCCAGGAATTTATGGTGATTGCAGACATCGGGGAGGACGAGATTATCTACAGCCCTGATGAAAAATATGCAGCGAATGTAGAAAAGGCGGTTTCAATTCCCCCCGAGGCGATCGCCTCTCCTTTCGAGCGCTACGAGCAACGCGAAACTCCTAACACCCCAACAATCGCAACCTTAGCCGAATTTGCTAATTGTTCCCCCACCGCCATCCTGAAAAATGTGCTCTACGAAGCGGTCTACGATACAGGGCTAAAGATTCTGGTTTTGGTCAGCATTCGCGGCGACCAGGATGTGAATGACGTCAAGTTGCAAAACGAAATTAGTAAGCTGGCTCCACAATTTGAGGCCAACACCGTACTCGCTGTCGATGTGCCGGATGCCGATGCCCAGCAGAAATGGGCCGTCAAACCGTTGCCTTTGGGCTATATTTCGCCTGGTTTAGCGGATGACTACATCGCTAAAAAGGAGGGCATTCATCCTCAATTCGTACGCCTAGTGGATCAAACAGCAGTTGATCTCAAAGGCTTTGTTACGGGGGCAGACGAATCCGGTTATCACGTGTTTGGGGCTAATTGGGGTGAGCAGTTTGAGTTACCCAAGTTGGTCGTGGATGTACGCACGGCTCAGGCGGGCGATCGCGCCGTTCATGATCCAGAGCAAACCTTGCAAGTGGCACGGGGCATTGAGGTGGGCCATATCTTCCAGTTGGGAACCAAATATTCCGAGGCGATGGGTGCAACATTCACGAACGAGGCAGGCAAGGCTCAACCCTTTGTAATGGGTTGCTATGGGGTAGGCGTCTCCCGCTTAGCCCAATCAGCAGTAGAGCAGCGCCACGATAAAGACGGCATTATTTGGCCGGTGAGCATCGCCCCCTACCATGTAGTGATTGTTGTCCCCAATATTAATGATGCAGAGGCGATGGCAGCAGCAGAAAAGCTCTACGCAGATTGTGCAGCGGCAGGCTTAGAGGTTCTGCTCGACGATCGCAAGGAACGGGCGGGCGTGAAGTTTAAGGATGCAGAGTTAATCGGGATTCCCTATCGCGTGGTGACAGGGCGATCGCTCAAGCAGGGCAAGGTGGAAGTGGTGCAGCGGGCCACCAAAGAGGCGCAGGAACTGCCGTTGGAGGTGGTGGTGGAAACCTTAAAGGGCTGGGTAGATGAGGCGATCGCCCGCTAGGACATTGCTAAAGGCGATCGCAATCCCTTGACTGATGAAGGGAGATGAATTTGCATCCAAGTAAGTGAGGGTTTTTGAGCATAACCGCATCAATACAAATAAATTAATATCAGCGATTCGAGCTCACAAGTAGATTGAATGAATAGCCAATAAGTTTAAGGTTAAATTATTTTAAGCTGAGAGCACAATATAATACATAAAAACCAAGCCTGAGGTAGTCAACCTCAACCATAAACTAGGCTAAACGCCTATCTATCCTAACAGACAAGCCTTTGAGCACTTTACACTTCAAGCATCAGCCTCTGAAAATATTCGACCTTCGGCTAACATTCCTGAGCTAAACCTTAGGCTAAGATTAATTTATCTCACGGCTGGAGAATAAAGAGGTTATGGCTAAATATCGCGCTCGCACCCCCAAAACCAAATCCCGGGTAGCGAAGAAATCTCAGTCTCAACCGAAAGTCCCCGTTTATTCACGCCCATTTCCCAGCCCATCAGTCCAGCGGGATGTTGAGCAGCCCCAAACAGCCAACCAGGCGTCTAACTACAACGCCTTTGCTTCGCTGGCAACTGCGGAAGAGACTACCAGTGCGGCAACAGAAATGTCTATTATGCCCAAGCTCACGGTGGGGGCTGCAGGCGATAAGTATGAGCAGGAAGCGGATGCCGTGGCAGCGCAAGTGGTGCGGCAGCTCAATAGTCCTGCGCCGCCACCCGTTCAGCGAGAAGAAGAGGAGAAGGGTAATCTGCTCCAAATGCGCCTGGCGAGGTCTCCACTTCAGCTCATGACCGGTTATGCAACCGCGCAAACGGATGCGAATCCGCTTCAGACCCAACCCTGTCTGCCTCAGATTCAATGTGTCGATGGCTATGAAGATGAAGATGAAAAACTTCAGAGGAAGCCCTTGGTACAGCTCAAGGGGGCAAGTGCAGGGGGAACCGCCTCTCCAGACCTAGAGAAATCGATCCAACGTGAGCAGGGTAAGGGTCAGCCGCTGGCTGATAGCGTCAGGCAACCCATGGAGAATGCCTTTGGCGCAAATTTTGGTGGGGTTCGCATCCATACAGACAACACCGCAGATCAGCTCAATCGTTCGATTCAGGCCCAGGCA
>JAAHHN010000382.1 GCA_010672165.1 Spirulina sp. SIO3F2
TAACCGATCCATTAACCGCTCATTCACCGCCACAAAATGCTGACGCTGCTGAATATCCACATCAAACTGCACCTCCGGGAGATCATACTCTCCTAGATCTTGCTCATCAAAAAAATCCACCAATTCCTGAGTAGAATCAAATGAAGGTAACAATTTTTCTTTACTTTCTGCCATAGAGCTTTCTCTCCTTTTTTGCCATATCCCGTGCGCTTAAAATCAAAGCCTGCACAGGTTGTTTGTGAATAAATAACACCGTAAGATATCGTCCCGCATACGTCTGACCCAATGCTAAATACACATCCTCTCCTTTTTGCTTGCCCTTCTCCACAAACCGGAACTTGGGCCGATTGAGCAAAACCTCCTCAACCTCATTGGTTGCAACCCGGTGCTTAACAGCCAACTTATCAATAATGGCATCTAACCAAATAATCTCCTCGATCCGCACCTGAATCACCTAAGTCTTACTGAATTATCGTAACTGCCTCGCTTCTGCAAGATCAACCTCAATTCTCTCTAACAACGTATTCCCCCGCTCTCGAAGCTGCTCCCGCTCCTGCATCAACATCGCTAATCTTTGATCCGCAGGCAACTTCTGCAAAAAATCCACCTGAATCACATTCGACTTCCCACTCAACTTGTCATGGATTTTGCGCAACATCTGTCAGCGCTAGACCCGAGATCCCCCCGGCTACGCCGACCCCCTTGGTAAGGGGGTGAAGGCTACAGCTAATCGCTAAAACCTTTATTCTGTAGACATCCCAGCCGCTTGCGGCGTCACCCCCCTTTTCCTAGACGCTGGCGGCTTCCCGCAGGGTAGGGGGGAAGGGGGGATCGAACCGACTGCGCAATAAACCAACCATGCCCATCCACCTCCCCTACAATCGAAACCTGATCCCCCACGCCAAAAAACTCCGTAAAAACCCCACCCCCACCGAACACAAACTCTGGCACAACTACCTCCGCACCTTCAAATATCGCGTTCTACGCCAATGCCCCATTGATCACTTCATCGTCGATTTCTACTGTGCCCAACTCAAACTTGTCATCGAAATCGATGGTGATAGCCACTTCACCCCTGAAGCTCAAGCCTATGATGCCGAACGCACCCAAAAACTCGAAAACTACGGTTTGCGGGTGCTGCGCTTCACTAATCACGACATTCTCCAGAGCTTTTCAGGTGTCTGTGAGGTGATTGAAGCCTTGAAAATCCTAGCCTAAAGACTCGCCGCCGCAAACACCGCATCCGCCTGCAATTTCAACGATTCAAACGCCGCCGAAACCAACTGCTCACCTTGCCGAAACAACTGCTTTTCATAATAGTCATCATCCTTTGCAAGCTGACACAACGTTGCTGTCGGCTGCTTCGGCTTACCGATATAATCTCTGCCGCCTAGCCCCAAATAATCCACAATCCAATATTCCGGTATCCCCAATAGCGCATAGTCTTCCACCTTGCGGGCATAATCATTTTGCCAATTCGTACTCACCACCTCAGCAATGAGCCGAATCGCAGCCCCAGACGTCAGTACGGGCTGATATTGCCACAACGGTTCATGCACCAAACGAGTGCGATCGAGCACCACTAAATCTGGACGAAACGCAGTGCGCTCAGACACCCGAATCAGACAACGTTGGGGGATGATGTAGGGTAAATCAAGGCGATCGATTTCCACATGGAACTTCCGAGCCAGGAAATCAATCACCTGCTCATGTAATCCTGTTGGCTCCATATCGATTAACTCTCCATCGATCAGCTCATACTGGGACTGCTCACCATACTGGGCAATAAACTCATCAACAGTGATTGTCTTAGGACTGGTTTGCAGCATGGCGATCGCTTTACACGTTTTACATTTAGACTTCGATTTAGATCCTAGCAAGGATTTCAGAATTTGATGGATGCGTTAACGAGCGATCGCCATTTCAGCCAAGCAGGCTTCCGTAACCTAATGTGATAGTAATGCTCTCGCTCAAGCCTCAGCCTTAACCCGAGCCAGAAACTTGGGCGGCTCCTCTAGTTCATGGAGATGCTTATAGATGAAAAGCCACTGGTCTAAACGAGAGATAACATCATCTTCAGTATTCGTGAATTTAGGGAGTTCGATGTAGATGCTGTTCAGAGTTTTCCCATCGTGGATTGGGGATAAACTAACTCGATGTAAGTACTGTTCAGTATTCTTATTTTCATCAAATACAAAATCCAGCAGACCCACTAAATAAACCGCTTGAATCTCAGGTTCTAGGCTAGCTGATAAAATAAGCTGTTGAATCGGAAAATCTTCAACGTAGTCAGGGTGGTTCCTAAAAAACTTATGATTGAGTTGTTGTAATTCAACCATGAAGTATTCACCGTCGTTGTTTTGACACTTCATCCGGATGGGTTCCCGCAGCGTTTCCTGAAATTCAAGGGTATAAATTTGATGCTGCTCCGGAAGTAATGTATTCAGGAAATCGATTGGAAATTCTTTATGCTCCTCATTGCCAAAAATTCGATTGAAGCCAAAGGTTGTAAACAGATTAACGTAGCGCTCTTCAAAGTAATAGTCCATGGTGGTAAAGCCTAGCTCAACTCTCGGATTTGATAATACTTGGGATGTAATGTATGGAAGGATTCGATCGCAAATTGTTGGACTCAAAGCCAAACACTCGCTTGAAGCCAAAATCAGTGAGGAGATTGATATAGCGATCGGGGATTGAGATTGGCATAACCCATCACAAAAATAGTTCGATAGTCCTAATTTCAACAAAAGGTTTAGGGGAAGGCAGGATTTGAAGTGTAGATTTAGTACTGGCAGGGTGACAGAAGGGGTCAGAAAGTAGAGAGGGCAAGCGATATAGCTCGCCGACCTTTATTGTAAAAGGTGCTCCAACGACGGTTGATTTGCAAAAGTTGCTGAACAGTTTTGTTGCACAAT
>JAAHHN010000383.1 GCA_010672165.1 Spirulina sp. SIO3F2
TAAGCGATCGCTCAGCCTCTGCACCACCATCAGCAGCAGATTGTGGCACAGTTATATCTAGATTGTTTTCAACAACAACATTGTGGTTAAGCTCCTCCTTGCCTTTGCCGTTCTAGGCGCTCTCCTCTATTGGTCATTTCAAGATTGGCGACGGGCGGTTAAGACCGTCTTCTTTATTTTGGTGATTGATGGGGCGCTGCGAAAATGGTTCTTGCCGCAATTTAGTGAACCGATTTATTTCTTAAAAGACTTTGTTCTCCTGGGCGCATATATCCGCTATTTCCTTTACCCTAAAGCAGATGATTATTTTCCGATTCGGAATAATTTTATCACAATTTTGATCATCACTGCTTCGGGTTGGTGCTTTTTTCAAGCCTTTAACCCCTATCTTGGCTCTCCCCTTGTGGGTGTTTTGGGTATCAAGTCTTACCTCTTTTATATTCCCCTGATTTGGATGGTGCCGCGTCTATTTCGCACCGAAGAAGAACTCTACATCTTTTTAAGGAATCATCTTTTTTTATTGGTTCCGGTGGGAATTTTAGGGATCGTGCAGTTTTTTAGCCCGATTCATAGTCCGATTAACCAATATATTCCGGGCCGAAACGAGCCGATCGCTACATTTGGTTTTGCAGGTTCAGTAAATGTACGCATCACAGGGACATTTTCTTATCTCAATAGTTATCAAGGCTATCTCTCTGCTTGTTTTGGCTTACTGATGCCCTTGGTTTCGTTCCCCAAATCGCTCCGTTGGCAGCTGATTGTTTACCTCGAAGTTTTCTTGATTTCACTCAATAGCTTTATGACCGGGTCACGAACGCCTGTGATTGTGGCAGTTTTGTTTTGTATTGGCTATTTCGGCATTCGGCTGATTCGCAGACCCGAACTAATCTTGGCTTGGGCGGTGCGAGTTTTGCCCTTTGGCATTATTGCTGCCAGTGCCATGCTCATCGCTTTTCGACAGGTAATTGAAGCCTTTTGGCTGCGGGTTTCTTCCAATGAAGATCTCGGCGGCCGGATTGCCAGCGGTTTTATTGGGCCGTTTGATCTGATGGAACATACAGGCTTTGATGGCTTTGGTGTTGGGGCAACCCATGCTGGGAGTATATCTCTACGCTCAGCCTTGGGTGTGCCACTGCCGTTTCCGCTGCCCGTAGAGATTGAGCCGGAAATGGGACGAGTGGCACTGGAGCTAGGGCCAATTGGGTTTGTGCTCTGGTATGGGATGCGGGTGGCGATTATTGTGGGGTTGCTGGTCATTTTCTTTCGGCTCAAACGTCCCTTTTTACGAGATTTAGCCCTGGCAGGAGCGCTGATTCAAACGGTGATGTTCATCAACCAAATGGTGTTTCACAACTCCTTTGGGCTTTACTATTGGCTCTATACCAGTTTTCTCTATGCGCTGCCTTGGTTAGAGCGGGTGGAAAACTGGCGATCCCACAACGAATGGTTGCAACAGCAAGAAGAATTCCATGAACATTGGTCTGATGCACCCGACGGGTAATCCGTTCGCCCGCCAAGCTGCAATCGCCCTTGCTGAGCAGGGTCAACTCACCAGCATCACCACCAGCATCGCCCATAATCCCCAACACCTCTGGGCGCAAAAACTCGCCAAACTTGCCCCCAGTCTTGCCCGTGAACTGGAACGCCGCACCTGGTTAGCCCCAGAGGGGGTATCGCTACATCAATTCCTTTGGCCAGAGCTGCTTCGCATTCTGCTCCTCAAAGCCCGCCTTCCCCAGCGGCTCGGCTTTAGTCCTCAACGCCTAACTGACTGGCTCTATCACCAGCTCGATCAGCATTTTGCCTGGTATCACTTGGCAGGACTCACGGGGGTTTACGCCTATGAAGATGGGGCTGCGGAGACATTTACAGTAGCGAAACAATGGGGGATGCGTTGCTTTTACGATCTGCCGATCGTCTACTATCGCCAAAGCCAGCAGATTCAGCAGCAGGAGGCGGCACAATTCCCGGAGCTAGCTCCCGCTTTGCTCTCGTTGCAAGAGCCAGCCGCTAAGCTTGCTCGCAAGGATCAAGAATTAGTGCTGGCCGATCGCGTTATTGTGCCGTCCACCATTGTCAAAGACTCCCTCGCCACCGCCCCAGTCAACCGCGATCGCGTCCATGTTGTGCCGTTTGGTGCGCCGATTGACTATTGTCAGCCCCAACCTAAGCAGCATCCTCACTTTCGAGTTTTATTCGTCGGGCGGGTTGGCCCCCGCAAAGGCGTGCATTATTTATTGCAAGCTTGGCGATTGCTGGCTTTGAGTGATGCCCAGTTACAGCTAATTGGTGTCAATGAGTTCCCACCTGGTTGGTTGAATCCAGAGCGCGATCGCTTCACCTACATTCCCTCAATTCCCCATGCCCAATTGCCCGCCCATTATGCCCAGGCATCAGTGTTGGTGCTGCCGTCGTTGATTGAAGGGTTGGCGCTGGTGCAATTGGAGGCATTGGCGGCAGGGCTACCGCTGATTACGACGGCTAATGCGGGGGGCACAGATATTATCACCGATGGGGTGGAGGGTTTTGTCGTGCCGATTCGTGACCCGGAGACTTTAGCGGAGAAAATTATGTGGTGTTATGAGCATCCGGAAGAGTTGATGCAGATGAGGCAGGCGGCGCGGCGTCGGGCGGAGGTGTTGTCTTGGCGACGTTATCGGCAGCAGTTGCAAGGGGTAATTCAGGGAGCATTGGGTTAGAGAGCTTAAACATTTGCAATGATAGGCAAAGCTTGCGAGATCCCCCCGGCTATGCCGACCCCCTTAATAAGCTATCCGTTGCGCAAAAGTCGTTAAAAGTGAAGCGGGAAGGGGGTTGTGGAGGTCAAATGTGAGAAGATAAGAGGAAAGCGCAAAGAGAGACCAATAAAGTGATGAAATCCTGGATGAGCTAAGA
>JAAHHN010000384.1 GCA_010672165.1 Spirulina sp. SIO3F2
TATTGCGTCGTCACTAAAACTTCAGGATGGGCATATTGGGACATTGGTGATCTCCGGCTTACTAACTACTAAAGCTAAGATTAGGAAATGCCGCTGATGCCGCCTAGTCCTCGATCGAGTACTCTTTTTGCGAGTTCAACCATGGCCGATTCTTTGCAAGTTTTATTTGAAGCGATTAACCAAGCTCCCGATGAACAGACTCTGCGATCGCGCATCGTGCCTCAAATTGGGGCATTGTTTGCCGCAAAACGACAGGGGTGCTTTTTCTTCGATCAACTCCCCCTAGGGAATCGGAATCTTCAGAATGCGATTCAAGTAGCGCTATCCATCGACCACAATCCAGTGCTCCGCTATCTGGTGGAGCATCATGCCCCCGTTCATGAAGCCGTGGTTGCCTCTCCTAAAGTTTGGTCAATGATTTGCCCTCGCCCTGATCATTGGCACGTCATGGCTGGGCCGATCGTCAGTCAGGGTCAGTTGGTGGGTGCTGTGGGCTGCACTCGCGATCGCTCCATGCCTGCTTTTGATCCGCAAAATCTCGCTGACTTGAGTGCCATTTGTTTGCATCTATCGGTTTGGACAGCAACGGTGCGTTCTCAACGTCAGTCAACGGACACGAATCTCCTTGAGAACAGTAATGCCCAACGCCTGACGCCCCGCGAATGGCAAATTGCTGATCTGGTGGCGTTGGGGCGGACGAACGCCGCGATCGGGACTGAACTGTGGATTACGGAGAATTCAGTGAAGCAGGCTCTGAAGCGAATGTTTCGCAAGTTAGAGGTTTCGTCTCGTGCTGAGATGGTTGCACAGCTTGCCACAGCAAAATATCATTCACCCAATTTGGATTGATTCAGCAATAGGGTGGACAAATATTGATAAACCTTGGCTTTGATTTTAAATCCGCTAATTTTATCTACCTTACGATCAACATGATGTGTAACGTCGAACAAAAGCAACCGCCTCAGACTCAAAGCACAATTTAAACCCGATGAATTGCTCAGGGAAACATTGCGCGAAAACATCCCGATCGCCCTCGCCCAAAGCAATGAAAAAGCTCACAGTGAATGGATTATTAACCCCATTTTGACGGCAGTGCGTCGGCTATCATCGGTAGATTTAACAGTATTTTCTGGGCAAGAGTTCACAGTAGATGCGGCTCAAGCTCTGACGAGCTGTGTGGATTTTTTAGTAGTGCGATCGCCTCGCCTGCTAATTCTCGAAGCACCGATCTCAATATATTGATTGAATAGCAAGGTGGGCAACAATCAGTGAACTCAAACCCAGAATGCAAGCTTCCCAACATTTGCCCGCTTTACATCACTCAAGCACCTTCAACACCCCAGCCTCATAAAGCAAACTCCGCTCTGATAAGTAGATTGACCAGTAAAGTTCGAGGTGGGTAAGGCATGAAGAGCTTGTGCTGTATGGCTTTTGATCATGGTGTACCTCGGTTTAATTAGGTCACTCTACTTACCCGTTCAGCACGATTTATTTGCAAAAATCGCACCGTCACTCGCCCAATTGCTGCCTGTGGCAGAATTTTGCCATCTTGGAACTGAAAATGCTCCTGCCAAGAATCATGGTTTGGTTGATAGAGTCGTACAATTTCTCTACTACTGAGATCAATGGAAGCGATATCACTCCCTTTGTGCTTGTTACAAAGCGTACAGGCAAGCGCTAAATTATCAGCATCGGTTTGACCACCATGCTTTTCAGCAATGATGTGATCAACCTCATGGGAAACCAGTACAGCCACTTCAGGGATCAAGCAATACTCACAAGCATTATGTGCCCGTTCTTGCACTAACCGTCTGAGCACTACAGAGATATAAGTCTTACTCATCCCCTCAAGACGCTTTCAACTTCAGCAGTGCCCTTGCTTTCGCCATACGCACCAGATGCTCAACATACTCATACTGCTGCCACCAACATTCCTCCTCTACCGTCAAACCCACCGTCTTATTTTTGGCTAATAAATGCTCCACCTGTTGTTGCAAAGCATGGGAGGGTTTGAGCGCCAAAATCTCCTCAGCCGAAGGCAAACTTGCCAAGATCTCCAGCACATCAGCTAGACCTGAAAAACCCGACTCTCCCTGAGCAGTCCACTCCCGTAAACCCAGCTCTAGAATTTTGGGTAATTGGGCTTGTAGTGGATTTAGCCGTAATGCCAGTTCATCAGGAATATCAACATTGATTTGCATAATAAGACAGTAGAGTTTGCAACATTGAATCTTATTTTAGTTCATTTTTTCTGAACCCCATGCTCTACCCTGACTCCGACGGTAAACCGATGGCTGATAATACTGAGAAATATTTCAGGCGGAACACGATCGCGCCCAAGCAGAACGAGATCAAGCCCAGACTAAGCTAGAGCAAGCGTTAGCCAAACTAAAGGCAGCGGGGTTAGAGTTGGATGATGTGTAGGAAACTTGGACAATCCACAGTTATGTTCAATAGCTTGATTCTAAATGCTGCTCTAACCCATTGAGAACTTGAGTTAACCAAGCTCTCGCCTCCATCTCGGTCTCAAAATATCGATTAGCGTAGTCCGCGATCGCCTCCCAAGGAAAAGGCTCCGCTGCTAAAGCCGCCTTTCCTTGAGTAATCACCGTACGATGCCATTGCTGAAGCTGGGGCTCAAGGCAGTTCAAAAGCACCGCTTCATCAGTCAGTCCCTCCAAATCAGCCTCAGCAAACTCAGCGCATAAAAAGCTGTAGAGGGACTCATATTCGGGTGGAAGACTCATGCTCAACGGCTGGGATAGGAGGTGAGCAACAAACACCCGCCATCAGCGGTTTTCTTCATCACAGCTTGCAGACGGCTACTGTTAGAAATATGACTCAGGGAAGGGGGACGGCTGGCAACGCGGCCTATCACCGCCA
>JAAHHN010000385.1 GCA_010672165.1 Spirulina sp. SIO3F2
AGCGGATTGGGGAGGTGACGACAGATGTAGGAATGCAGGGGAATTTGGAGATGGCCACGGCGCTTTTTGCTGGGCTAAAATTGGAGTTGGCTGTGATTAAACGAATTATGAGGAGTCGGGCGATGCGGGAGTCGGTTTTTTATCAGGATATTGTTCAGGAAAGTGAAAAGCGTGGTGTTCGCAAGGGTTACATGAAGCTTCTTCGCCAGCTTGTGCCGTTTTTGAAAGGGTTCAACGTACCAATCGAATCGTTATTAAAGCGGATTGGTGTGACCCAGGCGGAGTTGGATGCAGCAGCGGAGCTGGACGAAGCTTAAACAAACTGCCCAAACAAGCCCTGATAGGTATCCCACACCGGCCGCCATTGGTTAATCGCGCCTCGGAGCTGTTCGAGTTTTTCCCCTTCGCTCTTGGCGCTGATCTTCTGGGGTACGTTGCCAGAGAAGAGGACGGCATGTTGGGCGGTTTGGTCTTCTTTCTGGAGTTTGATTTCGTTGATGCTGAGGTTGAGGGTACGCCCGTCGAAGGTGTAGTTGAGGTTGAGGGTGGCTTTTAGGGGGGCGGTGCCAGCGTGTTGCCAGGGGGCGGGGGCGAGGAGGCTGTTGAGGTATTGTTGGGCGGCGTCGTCGTTGTCGTCAGGGAAGGTGATGAAGGTGCGGGGGTTGATGGCAACGGCTTGGTAGTCGAGGTTGGGGAGGGCTTGGATATATTTTTGGGCGAGTTCGGGGGTTTGGAGGCTGTCGGGGTCAGTGTCGGGAGCCAGGGCTTGGATTAGGGTGAGGTTGCCGGGTTGGGAGATCAGGTTAATGCCGTTGGTGAAGCTGATCTGGGCAATTTGAGGGGTGAGGGTGGGTTTACGGGCGAGTTCCCAGTCGTTGGGGATGATGCCGCTGCCTTTGAGGAAGTTGGGGGTGAGGAGGATGGGGTTGCAGTCGGGGGCGGCGAGGGTGAGGGTGAGTTCTTGGATGGTGATTTTGGGGGTGGGCATTGGGGGTTTAGGGAAAGGAAAGTCAGTATTGCATGGTCGAAAAGAGAATAGTTGTTTGGATCTTGGAATGGAGTGTAGTAGGCAACGCTCACTCTACACAAATCTTTCCTAACCTAGACAAAGCAGCATGGAAACGTCCCGATTACTCGCTTTTTCATAATAATTGGATACTTCACCGAAAGTGTCCATTAGATCATCGCATGCCCCGATATCCCATGAGGATGAATATATCTCTCCAGATTTTCCCTCTAGAGATCTGTACCTTTCTAGAAAGCAGGAATCTTCTATTAAAGAGAGTTGGCTTGAAACCACTTTAACCTCATCAGGATTAAGATAATGAACTGAAATATCCCCACTATATACTTTTATCTCTTGCCCACCCATTACCGCATTAACTAAAGGATATCCGTCTTCCTCATCCAGTTTTGTTATGTAGGGAAGGCTGCATTTTCCCCAGCTTGATGCGTCTTTTGTCAGTACTAAGTGCAAAGAATGCCAGCTTTTATCGATATCTAGTTCTTCTATGAGGTTCCTCTCTTTTATGAATCTTTGGAGAGTCTCTTCCAACTTCTCATCATTAAACTCGTGATTGGTCATGATTACTCCAGAGCATGACATGAGATCTGAATCACTTACTAGATAAGGAAATAGATAGTGCTCTATCCAAAAAGGCTCTTTACTAAGGAAGTCCCAGATGTCGTCAGAAACGTACTTAAATGATAAAGATATTGCCATCTTCAATTCCTCTTTCTTGTTTGACTTAAATCCGAACAGAACTTCATATTAGCGAAGGAAAATATTATTTCTCACTGAATTCCCCATAAACCACTCAAAAGCCCTAGCCGTCTTTGACGATAAAACGTCAATCAGAGAGTTTTACTGTCTTCTCATTTTCTTTAAGCAAATACCCCTTTACCTAATGTAATTCTAGCTGTCATTTCTTGATGCAACTGTGCTACTCCGAATACTGTATATATCGCCACAACAGTAAACAACTCATCAAGATCAAGAAGCTGTTCATATGCTATCACTCCTTGTTGAGCAGGAAAGACAACCACTGGTTTATTATAACCTGGTGGCACTACGAAGGTACGAGGTACGTAAATACTTCCAGGTGTCCATGAGGGATCTCGACCAGTATATTTAAGTGCATTATTGATAGCAGGTAAATATTCTCTCCGTAGCTTTCTTATCCTATCAAAGAGTTTCTTTGTGGTTGTAATATCATAAACTTGCTCATTTTGAAAATCGATTAGATCCGGTATTCCCTTCCGATGTTTTGCACTTACAACAGAAAATGGAATATTTAGACCAGCCTGAGTAGTTATCCCTATGCGACTCCAAATAGAATCGTTTCTTGCTGCTTTTCCTTTGTTTGGCTTTGTCTTTATAAATATCGGTAATTGTTCTGCTCGATTAAATCCAGACATTAGAAAGTCTGCTGTTATCTCTCTCTCAACGGCGTCTCCAAGATCGGTATAAGAAGTTGCTAGTCCACTAGGATCAATGCCATTAACCGGATCGCTATTGCCATAAACAAACTTATTAAGCGTAATCGGCTCCGCTAACCGTCCCTCATAGGTATCCCTCCTCGTAAACCGCCCAATACTCGGATCATAAAACCGCTGCCTTAAGTAATAATCCCCCAGCGCCTCATCAAACTGCTCCCCAGCAAACAGATAATCCGTCGCCAGCTCACCTGCCGCATCCTCCAACTCCCCAAACTCATCATACTCATAAGTCTCAACCACCTCACCATTTCCATCCGTCAGCACCACCGTACTGCCCAAACCATCAACCCCAAAGAACTCCTCATTCTCCCCACCATCCGACTCCTCAATCAGATCCAGACCATACACATACTCCGTCACCAAC
>JAAHHN010000386.1 GCA_010672165.1 Spirulina sp. SIO3F2
TCGCTAATTGATGATGCGATCCAGATTGATGACCCGGAGTGCCTACGGGTGGTGAGTCAATTGCTGAAGAAAGACGGTCTATTTATGGGGGGCTCGGTGGGGATTAATGTGGGGGCAGCCTATGCCCTAGCGAAGCAGTTGGGGCCAGGCCATACAATTGTGACGGTGCTTTGTGATGGAGGGGCGCGATATCAGTCGAAGTTGTTTAATCCAGAATGGTTGGCAACGAAGGGGTTGAAGTTGGATTAGTGCTCTAGAATGGCGAGCAAATAAGCTTTTTACGCCGAGTATGGGGTTTTGGAAATGTATTTTTATGACCCAGATTCCCATAACTTTTGGGGGCTTGTGCGGGAAGATTCAGCCGATGAGCTGAGGCTGGTGGTGGCATTGAATCTATCCTGGATTTTACCGTGCTTACAGATTCGATTTGAATTGTTTGAGGATGGATTGGGGGTGTTCTACCCCAATGATGAGCTTTTCAAGACTTTGCAGGAGTTTGCTCAGGAGCGGGATCAAGCTCAGCAAGAACGCGCTCAATCGTTGCAGAGAGAAGCGCAAGCTAAAACTGAACGCGATCGAGCCCAGCAGCAATTGGCCCGTGCTTTGGCGAAACTTCGGGAGTTGGGGATTGAGCCGGATGTTTTGGAGGGTGCAGATGACTAACCATTTGCCCGTTTTTGGCAGAGCGTGTCATCAGTTTTTTGTAAGGTGTGTTCGGTGGACAGCGATTGTTGAGATAAACACAAAAAAGTTCAAGCTTAGCCAATCATATTGTTATTAATATGACAAGAAAAATTTCAGAAAGGATCACAGATTTTTCGTTCTTGATCAGTTAACAGCGAATTGTATTTTAAGTAATCCTCAATCTCTTCACAGGCTTGCTCTAATAAACTTTTGCTCGATATCATCTGTTCAATATTTGAATAGATGAATATTGAACCAGTTGAATCTCCAAAAGCCAAATCATTTTCATCTGAGCTAAAATCAATATCTCTAATATCGCCTTCACTAACTTTAATAGTAACCAACTCTTCACCTTCAATATTCCACAGTTTAACTGTTCCATCCCAACTAGATGTGGCTAAGAAATTTTGGTCGTTAGCGCTAAAGTCGAGACTCCAAACCTCTGCTTTATGACCTTTGAGAGTTTTATAAGGAGTTTTAGAGAATAGGTTGTTGAAATCTTTTTGCCAAAGGTGAACAGCACCATTGGCATTTGCTGTCGCCAAAATATTGCCCTTTGGACTATATTGAACAGCCAGATTGGAACTATCTTCTCCAGAAATGATCTGCACTGGATCTTCTAGATTACTCAATTTCCAGATCTTAATTGTTGAATCTGTACTAGCTGTAGCAAATTCCTGATCATTTGGATGGAAAGCAATACTCCATATTGGCCCACCATGAGCTTTAGTCATCTTGGGAGTTTTATTGAAATTATTATTCTTATCATATTCCCAAACCATAAGATTACCTTCAGTATCTGCACTTATTAATACTCGTTCATTATTTGCAAATTTAGTAGACCAAACTGGAAATTCATGGGCATTAAGCACATCTAGAGTAGAGAATTCATTCGATTTATTAGTACTCTCTTGATTCCAAAGTCTGATTGTTGTATCCCCACTTGCTGTGGCCAGCATTTTTCCATCGGCTGAAAAGTCTACACTTGTTATATAATCTTTATGCCCTTCTAGAACTTGAGATGTTCCATCCTCTAAATCCCAGATTTTTACATCTCTATCTTCTCCACCAGTTACCAGAATATTTGAATCCTTATTGTAATCTAAACTTATTAGATCTCCATTATGGACTTTAAATGATGTGAAGTATTCTGACTTCAACTTCCACAACTTAACAGTTCTATCCCAACTGGCTGTCGCAAGAGTTTTACTATCAGGACTATAACTAATACCCCAAATATCTCCTTGATGTCCATTAAATTCTCTCATAAGGTCATGACCAAAGTGTCCTTGTGGGTTTTTATGCCAAACTCTGACGATATAGTCATCACTAACAGTAGCTATACTTTTACCGTCAGGGCTATATCTAACTCTTCTCACTGAACCACTAGGTACTGATATTGTTTGCTTTTTTTGACCTTGCAAATCCCAAACAATTATTTTTCCATCAGAATCAGAAGTTATAAAATTCTGACCATCTGGACTAAAGTCAATACTCAAAACCTTATTTTGATGTTGACGAAGCGTTTGATAAGGTTCTTTTTCTATATTCCCATCAGAATTTATTTTCCAAAGTTTGATTGTTTTATCCCAACTCGCCGTAGCTAAAATCTTATCATCTGGGCTAATTGCAATATCCCATATTTCTGAATCATGTGCCTTGATTATCTGATTCTTCCTCTTAGATAGTTTACCACCAAGAATATTCCATCGTTTTACCGTTCCATCAGCACCAGCAGCCAATAATTGAGAACCGTCATTACTAAACTCTATTTCATAGAGCGAGGATGGGAGATGAGGTTCTTTTCCTTTTTCTACTTCTACTTTTGCCGCCTCTAGTAGTGAGATATTCCAACTACTCTCTTCACTCGCTTCGATTTTGAATAATTTGATTACACCAGTAAAATCTGCTGTCGCAATCAATCTATCGTCTGGGCTAAAAGCAAGGCCAAAAACGGGAGCACGATTGTCTTCTATTATTGCAATTTGTCTTCCCTGAGAAGACCAAAATGTTATTTTCTTATCCAAGCTAGATGTTGCTATTATTTCACCACTATTACTAAATACAACATCCGTTATGCCTCCAGAGTGACCATTGAATCTATTGTATTCAGTGAGATAAGAAAGCGATCTTATTAAGTTTTTCTTTAGAGTGTTGTATGAGTTGCCACTAACAT
>JAAHHN010000387.1 GCA_010672165.1 Spirulina sp. SIO3F2
TCGGGCAATATCTTCAATCGGACGAGTCGGCACAAAATTCATCAACGTCGTTTGGTTGATATCGCTGCTGGTGTCGAGCAACCGACCTTCCTTGATCAGACGTTGAGAGAGAGCGGTATCCGGTAAGGCCTGGAGCATACTAAAAAAGGCCAGGGGAATTGACGTTTTTTCTACAAATTGGACGATGCGATCGCCTGCCCCTTGCTTCTCGCCATCAAAACCGATGATAAACCCAGACATCACCCGCAGGCCGGAACTTTGAATTTTATAGATTGATTCACTTAAAGGGTCACGAGTATTTTGGAACTTTTTGGTCACTGCCAGGCTATCTTCATCCGGCGTTTCAATGCCCAAGAAAACGGAGCCAAAATTACAGGCGACCATGGCATCCATCATTTCTTGATCTTGCGCCAAGTCCACAGAGGCTTCGGTGTTAAACGTAAAGGGATAGCCTTTTTCTGCCATCCAGGGTTTGAGTTCGGCCAACAGTCGCTTGACGTTACGTTTGTTGCCAATGAAATTGTCATCGACCATGAAAATGGTGCCTCGCCAGCCCAGCTCAAACAGTCGTTCCAATTCCTGGAGCAGTTGAGCGGGTTCTTTGGTGCGCGGCTTACGCCCATAGAGGACAATAATGTCGCAAAACTCACATTGGAACGGACAGCCCCGGGAAAACTGCACCGACATCATGGCGTAGGCATTCATCTCCAAGAGATCGTAGCGAGGGATGGGGGTGATGGTAACATCAGGCTTTTCTGCCGCCCGGAACACACCCGCTTCTTCCCCTTGGGCAAGGGCTTCAATGAACATCGGGATGGTAATTTCCCCTTCATCTAGGATGAGATAATTTGCCCCCGCGTCCTCACATTCATGGGGCGTTGAGGTGGCATAGGGGCCGCCCACAGCCACTTTTTTGCCCCGACGTTTCGCTTCCCGAATCTGTGCTAGCATATCTGGCTTCTGGACGATCATGCCCGAGAGGATCACAATTTCTGCCCAGTCCCAATCCGCTTCCGTGATCTCACTAACGGCGCGATCGACGAGGCGAAATTCCCAGTCTTGGGGCAGAATTGCCGCCGCCGTGATTAGCCCTAGCGGCGGCACAAAAGCTTTACGACCAATGAGGTTAACAGCTTTTTCAAAAGACCAGAAACTTTTTGGGAAGAGGGGATAGATGAGCAGGGCACGCATAGATTAGTTATTGGGAAGAACGGCAATGAAAAAAATTCGGGTGGGAATTCCCGAATAACAGGTTGAGTGAGTCTGCTGGCTGCTCCTACGCGGCTGCCTCTTCTGCCATCTGGACAGCAGCTTTTTGAGCTTGTTGCTGGCGAAGTCGTTGCTCTGCCTCTAAGTAAGCCGTCAGTTGAGATTCAATCGTTGCTTTAACCTCTTCGCGGTATTCAATAAAGTGCTCAATTTGCGCACAAACGCCGAGATAGCTGCTAATGCCCCCCCGGTTGTGTTTAAACATTTCCCAGAGATAAACCCAAAACTTGACCCGAGTTTCTCGTACGACGCCTTGCCGCCAAGCCAAAATGGCTAAAGCTCTGAGCATCCGCCAGTCAATGCCATCTTTCCCCTTGGGTTTGCCTTTGCGCTTCCGACGACGCTCAGCATGACAGGGTGCGGTGCCAAGAATACGGTAATGGCGATAGGTGCGATCGAGGAACTTGACAGGATCATAAAGCTGCATAAACCCGTCTACATATTCCCGCGCGATTTCTTCCAGCGGCCGGGTGGGCACAAAGTT
Source organism: Spirulina sp. SIO3F2 (assembly GCA_010672165.1). Lineage (GTDB taxonomy): Bacteria > Cyanobacteriota > Cyanobacteriia > Cyanobacteriales > Spirulinaceae > SIO3F2. The sequence goes on from JAAHHN010000387.1 coordinate 1,754, forward strand.
CATCAGGGTGGTTTGATTGATCGTCCCGATGCCGTCGAGGAGGCGATCTTCTTTCTCGAGGCGATGCCACAGCGCCGTATCCGGCAAGGCTTGGAGCATACTGTAAATGGCGGTGGGGATAGTGGTTTTCTCCACAAAGTCCACAATGCGCTGACCCGCGCCCGTTTTTTCCCCGTCAAAACCGATAATGAAACCCGCCATCACCCGCAGACCGGAACTGATGATTTTGTTAATCGACTCACTGAGGGGATCGCGTGTATTCTGAAATTTCTTGGTGATTTCTAAGCTCTCTTCATCGGGGGTCTCGATGCCCAGGAACACTGCCCCAAAACCAGCAGCGGTCATCAAGTCCATAAGTTCTTGATCATTGGCCAGGTCAACAGAAGCTTCGGTATCAAACGAGAAGGGATAGCCCCGCTTCTCCATCCACGGGATCATTTCTTTGAGCAACAGTTTCACATTACGCTTGTTGCCAATGAAGTTGTCATCGACCATAAACACACCCCGTCGCCAACCCAGTTCGTAGAGGTAGTCAAGTTCCGCAATCAGTTGTTCGGGGGTTTTGGTGCGGGGCTTACGACCATAGAGCACGATAATGTCGCAAAATTCGCATTGGAAGGGACAACCCCGCGAGAACTGCACCGCCATCTCGGAATAGGCATCGAGATCGAGCAAGTCAAAGCGAGGGATGGGCGTGGTGGTAACATCGGGCTTTTCGGTGGCGCGAAATTTGCCAGATTTCTCGCCGTTTTCGAGGGCTTCGAGGAACATCGGAATGGTGATTTCCCCTTCGTCCAAGACTAAATAGTCAGCAGCTTCTACTTCTTTAGTCATGGCTGTGGCGTAGGGACCGCCGACCGCAACGGGAATGCCGCGTTTCTGGGCTTCGTTGATCATGGCGACATAGTCCTCGCGCTGGACAATCATGCCCGACAGAAAGATGATATCCGCCCAGGCCCAATCGGCTTCCGTGAGTTCAGAGACATTACGATCGACGAGGCGGAGTTCCCAGTCTTGGGGGAGCATTGCACCAACTGTGATGAGACCGAGGGGCGGCAGCATCGCTTTACGCCCGACCAACTCAAGAGTTTTCTCGAATGAC
>JAAHHN010000388.1 GCA_010672165.1 Spirulina sp. SIO3F2
CACAAAACTCAGCGTAACGTCAAAACGCTTGGCTATGTTTCTTTGGGACATGCCTGTACTTTGCCACGTATCTATTATCTTTTTACGGAAATCTAGCGAATATGCCTTCATCGCTTACCTCTATTCACTTTCTACCAATATAGCTGTACCTCATATTTGTGGAAAAGGCTATATCAGAAATGGTGATTTTTATTTCTTTGTTGTCCATTTCTGTGTGAATTACAAGACTGAGCTTTTCTGTGCGATCGCATTCTTCTAAGGCATCAATTGCATTGTTTAAAATATTCATAAACACTTGATTTAATTGTCCAGCATAACATTCAAGAAAAGGCAAATCCCCATAGTCTTTGATGACTTCAATTTCTGCTCGCTTCTCCTTTTTCTGCAGGCGGTTTTGTAAAATCCTTAAAGTGCTTTCAATACCTGTGTGCACATCAATAGCTTTAAATTCTGATTCGTCGAGACGGGCAAAATTTCGTAGAGATGTGACGATATTTTTGATGCGATCGCTACCTGTTCGCATAGATTTCAATAAAATTTCGAAGTCGTCTTGGAGAAAGGGAAAATCAATGGCGTCCATCGCTATTTGAACGCTATCAGGAGTTTGAGGGCAGGCTTCTTGATAAAGGGATAAGATATGCAATACATCTTTTATATAGGCATTCGCATGAACTATATTTCCATGAATGAAATTGATGGGATTATTGATTTCGTGGGCAATACCTGCAACCATTTGCCCCAAACTAAACATTTTCTCGCTTTGAATCAGTTGTAGTTGAGTCTGTTGCAGTTCGTGTAATTCTCGTTCGAGTTGGAGGGTTTGTTGTACCTGTTGATAAAGGCGAGCATTTTCGAGGGTAATGGCTGCTTGAGCACACAATAAAGAGAGGATTTCTACGCGATCGTGGGTAAATGCACCCGCAACACAATTATTTTCGAGGTAGAGAATGCCAATTGCCTGACTACTCTTTTGAGTTGTGAGTTCTGTGCGAGTGATTAAGGGAAGGCATAAAATCGACTGGGGTTGATGGATCTCAATGTAAGGATCGCCTGCATAAACGGTTTCTTGGCTGACATCATCTAATACTAAGGGAGTGCAACGGTTCTTCACTTGGTTGATGATGCTATTGGGTATGGCATTGCAGTCAGCAACGGGAATGGGCTCGATGGATAGAGTATTGCTATCGGCGACTTTAGCAATTAACATCAACTCTTGTTCTTGTAATAACATTAAGGCGATGGTTTCAGCACCTGCATTTTCCCGAAGAATCTGCATAAAACTAGCGATTGCACCGTTTAATTCGATCTCCTCAGAAAGGGTTCGAATGGCTTTCATCATTGAGGCTAAATCCAACATTCCCTGTGCTTCTGCCCTTGTTTTAGAAATCGTCCCTGATATTTTCAAACGGCTTGTTTTCCGTTCGAGAATGGGAGCTAGGAGTTGGGGATAGCGACTTTCGAGGTCTGCAGTTTTGAAGCGAGCACCCCAACGGGCATAATTGTAGTAGGCTTCCTGCATATATCCTGCGGCTACTTTTTCTTTGCCCTTTTTACCCTTCGATCGAGGGGTGTCCCAGTTGAGGTAAAAGAGGGCAGCTAATTCGCTGGCAAGAGCCTCCTCTTGGATATATGCGTTGTCTTTGGCTTCAGCGATCGCGAGATCGTAGAGTTCGATCGCTTCGGTTCGTTTTCCAGCAATACGCGATCGCTCGGCTTCTACTAGCAGATACTTATGGAGAAAGTTTTCGGGACAACTATCAGACCATATTTTCAATTGTGCTTGATTGGCTTCAATCTGGTCTAGGGCTTTTTGACGTTCAACTTCTGGCAAGGTGAAATACAATCCCAACCAATTGAGAGAATTATAATAAAAATAACCAGCAGAGGGAGTGGAACCGGCACAAGCCGGAAGAACTTGACCTGCTTTTATGGCATAACCAATGCCTCGGTCGTAATTTTGGGTCAAGCAAGACGCATGAATTTGGAGAATATAATAAATGCCAAGAGGAAGGTATGCCTGCGCTCTTTCACAATCCTCAATCCAAGTTTGTTCCTCTGGGAACGAGGAACTTTCAAGTCTCTCTCCTTCTTGCTCATTTTGAGTTGTTAAGAATGTTCTGACAAAGAATTGACAAGCAACTAAAACACTTGAAAGCAGATCATTTTGTATTTGTTTGGCGATCGTCCAATATTTTTCGATGTCTGTCGCTATACTTGCTAAGTTTTCACCTTGGAATAGTCGATTATAAATATTAGCGAGTAAATTATAGCCCGCATATTGAAGTTCTCCCGATTCCATTCCCGCCAAGAATCCCTCATAATTAATTTGGATAGCGCCTTGGATTGGCTTTGACCAAACATGAATCCAGCCCCCTAACAAGAAGCAAACACTAGATTGCTGAGATTGACTCTTCAGTTTATAGCTGAGTTGAAGGGCGATATCGGCAAACTCGAGTCCTCGTTGGTACTGACTTGCCAATGAATTTCCCCGCCGCAAGCGGACGGGGTATCAATGTTCAAAACAGAGATAACTGCTCGTCTCTATGCAGCTTCAGCTATTCTTTTCCTTGAGCCTTGACATATTTCGATATCATCTTTTCATCCCCATGCTTGCCTACCGTACTTGCAAAATATCCATCACTCCAGAATTCTCCTCCCCACAGTTGTTTTTTGACTTGTGGACACCTTTTGAATACCTCTTTGGCTGTCAAGCTCTTTATCATCGTTACAATCTTAGTCACACTGTATGTAGGCACTGATTGCACTAAGAAATGTACGTGGTCTTTATCCACTC
>JAAHHN010000389.1 GCA_010672165.1 Spirulina sp. SIO3F2
CTCCAGCCAAAGGTCAAGACGAGCAACAAACCCCCGCCACTGAATCTAACCAAGCTGGGGGAAAACCCGACCCAAAACCGAGCCCTAAAGCAGAAGCTGAACCCCTTGAGCCTGGTGCCTATCGTGCCCGGGTAACCTGGCCAGATGGCTTAAGTTTACGCGACGAACCCAGCCTGGATGCCAATCGCATTGAGAGCATTTTGTACGATCAAGAAATGATTGTGCTCCGCAGTACCGATGATGGTGTTTGGGATCGCGTTCGCTTACCGGGCAGCAATAAGGAAGGTTGGGTCAAGGCGGGTAATGCTCAGCGGATTGAAGAAGACTAATACAGCTTCAAACATGCTAATAATATTTGGTTCCTGGAATAGTCTGATGGCACGTACTAGTGCAGCGTCAAGTCTTAATTGTAGGTTGGTGTTGAGTGGAGCAAAACTTAACACAATCATTGTCGCTATTGGGTTATCTCCTTCGGAGACGCTACGCGAACGTGCCTCAACCACAGCCTACGCACAAACCTAGGGGCTGTCCGTCAGTTAGACTTCAAACTCTTGCTGTGACTGACTTACAGCCCCTTTCATGCTTTTTGGGTCGGGCGCTCTATCCCTTACCCTATAAGGTTTCTGGTGTTAACTGATGACACACCCTCATTTGTAGAGCTGACAGAGCATTAGGCCACCGCATCTTCTAAGATGAGTTTCGATCGCTTGATCTGCTCAGGGATTTCAATGGGATAGTCTCCCGTAAAGCAAGCCGAACAAAAATGCTCGGGTGCTTCTCCTGTCGATTGGAGCATGCCTTCCCAACTCAGATAGACCAGGGAGTCCACACCAATCCGCTCTTTGATCTCCGCAACTGAATGGGTGGCGGCAACAAGCTGATCTTGCGTATCAGTATCTAAACCGTAGAAGCAGGGGTGGGTCACTGGAGGCGAGGAAATAAGCATGTGGATTTCGGTTGCGCCCGCATCCCGCAACGCTTTAACAATTTTGCGGCTAGTGGTTCCCCGAACAATCGAATCATCAATCATGATAATACGCTTGCCCTGCAAAACATCTTTGAGAGGATTCAGTTTCATGCGAATGCCGGACTCCCGCATACTTTGGGTGGGTTGAATAAAGGTACGACCCACGTATCGATTCTTAATGAGGCCTTCGGCATACTGGATGCCAGAGGTTTGGGCATAACCAATGGCCGCCGGAATGCCTGAGTCAGGAACACCAATGACCATATCGGCTTCGATTTGGCTCTCTTGGGCCAAACGCTGTCCTAAGCGCAATCGGTAGCTGTAGAGGGTTTCTTCATTGACAATGCTGTCTGGGCGTGAGAAATAGATCATTTCAAAGACACAGAGCTTCCGTTGGGGTTTTTGCGCCCAATGAAAGGACGCCATTCCCTCTTCACTGATCCACACTAACTCACCCGGCTCTACGCTACGCAGATACTCCGCTCCGATGATGTCTAAACCGCAAGTTTCAGATGCCAGCACATAACGGCGGGTCGGCCCGGGTAAAATTCCAATTACAAGAGGGCGAATTCCATGGGGATCACGAACACCCATAATTCCTTCGGGTGTCCCAATCACGAGACTGTAGGCGCCTTGACAATGAATAAAAGCACTGAGGGCACCATTGAGCCAATCTTTGCCCTGGTTCACTTCTTGGGCGATCGCTAGGGCAATCATTTCTGAGTCCGTGGTGGTGCTGAACGTGCAGCCTTGACGCTGCAAATGTTCCCGTAGGTCAACCGTATTGACCAAATTACCATTATGGGCCAAAGCCAGGGCCCCAAGGCGAGACTCGACGATCGCAGGTTGGGCATTAACAACGAGGCTAGAACCCGTGGTGGAATAGCGAGTATGTCCCACCGCTGCTTGACCTGGCAAGGTTTTGAGTCGCTCTTCATCAAATACCTGAGATACTAGGCCCATATGTTTGTAGCAATGGATGGTCTCGCCATCAATCGTGGCAATGCCCGCTGATTCTTGCCCACGATGTTGCAGGGCATAGAGACCAAAATAAGTAAGGGTGGCGACATCTTCACCAGGCGCATAGAGTCCGAAGACACCACAAGCTTCCTCCATCTTATCAAGTTGATCGAGGGGTTCGGAACTCGAAACTACAGGGACATCAGCCAGCAGATCTGAATCGTGCAGAATCATAAAATTACACTCTTAACTTTTCAAATTAAGGCAAAAAAAGGTTGATGGCAGGCCAGCGATACGGTCTGACCCAGTAACCCCTGTCTTTCGCCATCTATTGTGGCAAATTGACCTGTGTGATGTGGGGGTACTTCAGGGTGACATGTTCTAACCCTACCACAGCTTAATATTTTCTTAATAATATGAATTGGGTTCATTGCAATCTGCAATGAACCTCAATCTTTATGTTTGCAGCGACATTGTTCGCGCTAACCTCGCAATTTTTGCACTAAAGCTGCATCCCAAACCTCATGGAGCGATGCCACATCGAGCTGGATCAAAGTGTGCTCAGCCTGAGCGATCGCCAATTCCCCAGACGCACTCACCTCACCCATAACGAGCCAGTTATCGGCCAGAACTTGGTTCAAATAAGCGTCCCATTCAGGTTGGGCAGGGGGGGCAACAGAAACGATGATTTGGCTAGCAACCTCACCAAAGAGTAATAGATCTAAACGTTCAGCGCACGCTGCGACCTGCCTCTCGAAACAGGGACAAATTTCTGAGGATGGCATTAGGGATGCCTCTATCAAACGGTTAAGTCATGCACTTCGCACTGCTGCCCAACAGAGCAAGCTGTCCGAAATTGACTCG
>JAAHHN010000039.1 GCA_010672165.1 Spirulina sp. SIO3F2
ACTGGGTCTTTACTCTGCTTATATTGCTTTTCTATTTCTTCGCTTGACAGATGCGGTTCTAACGTTACTGTTCTTCCCATTTTTCTCTAACTATATCAAGACTCCCTATACTATCCGGATTTGGTATCACTCCCCTGAGATTAGCGATGTACTGTAGGCGGCAGAGCCGCAAATAGTTCGTGTCACGGCAGAGCCATGACACGAGGGGAACCCCCTTGAATCAGCAACGTGGGATTTTCGGATGCCTACAGCCGCGTAGCTTCAATAATCCGCGAAAAATAGAAGCTCGTGCTGGTCATACCTTTGCGCTCAATCTTAAAACCTTTGTCCATCAGGATTTTTATAATCTCCGCTTCGTAATGCAGATAGGCGCGAGTGGTTTTGCTGGGGCCAGGGAAGAATTCCCCTACCTTTTTGAGTAAACTCAGGCCAAAGGTTTTAGGAGCAAAGCTGAGGATAAAGCGTTGCTCGGCGCGATCGCTCAACTGACCGAGCATCTGGGCAATATCAGCATCAGGATAATGGATCAAGACATCCAGACAAATAACGGTGTGATAGCTGCCCGTAATTTTTTCGAGGTCTTGTACCTCGTAGTTGATGGTATTGGCTGATCCCAAGGCGACCTCTGCCCGAGCGATCGCCTCGCCGACCATCTTTTCTGAGATATCGCTGGCATCAACTTTGGCACCCGCTTGGGCGAGGGGTAGACTAAGGCTGCCGACACCACACCCCGCATCACAAATGGTGAGTTGGGCGAGATTCCCATCTGCATTGAGCCAAGCTAAGACCTGATCAATGGTTTGCTGGTGGCCGGTGCGAATATCAAGTTGAACTTTATTGACTTCCCCATCACCGTAGATTCGTCGCCAGCGATCGAAACCTTTGGTATTGAAATAGTCTTTAACAATTGTTTTATCGTCGAGGGCAGTCATGGGGAAGTTGGCGTTGATTAAATAGAGAGGGTTGTGGACATCGGTCTTTAATGTATCAGCGATCGTGACCTGTCCGTCAGGCAAGTTGAACGGTACAGATGGGAAAATCTCGCCTACTATTGAGCATGAGCAAAGCGGATTAACCCCAAGTAACGCCAGCCCATCTGGAGCAATGACCCTCCATCGCCTTTCGAGCCATATCAGCAGCCCCTTGAAGCGGCAAAGATCTCTGACGCAGTTATGCTTTTGGGTTTCTGGCTCGATTGGTGTGATTGGTGCGTTTATTGGCTTTGCTGGTGCAGTGCTCCAAAATCCCATACTTGTTGCTCTGGGGGCGGTGCTGTTTGTGGCCAGTGTTCTTTTTGGCGTAATCGCAGATTGGGCCAGCCGTGAATTGTTGCGACGCTTGGCGATCGCGGAACCCGATAACAATGCGCTCGAACGTCAACTGCATCAAACCTGGCAGTCGGGCTATGAAACCGGCAAACTCGAAGCTTTTGCTGTGATTGAGCCTGATCCTGAAGCGGGTTTGCCGCCAGGGCAATATCGCCTCACGCCGGAAGTGGATGCACTGGAAGAACAGCTCGAAATGCTGCAACTTCAGATGCAGCAAGCGGCAGAGCAATATAGCCGAGAAGTGGAAGCGCGAGATAGTTTGATCGCAGAATTGCATAGCCGACTCGCCCAGCAAGCTAATGAACAGGAGCACGAATCTAACCCTTTCAATAACCCCGCCCAACAGGAGGCAAACTGGCTCAAACAGCGCTTAGCTGAGCGCGATCGCCAAATTCAGACCCTGAGAAGCCAGCTAGAGCAATTGACCCAAGCCCATCGTGAGGCGCTCAAAGATCAACACAGCCAAGGTTATGCAGAGGGGGTGAGTCAGGCACGAACCCAATATCTACTCCAGATTGAGAAATTGGCCACGACAAATATCCAACTCCAGGAACAACTCCAACAACAGTCACCCCCAAAATCTTCCCCATTAGCTCAATCTAAATCGCCCCAGCAAACTCGTCAGAAATTTCAACCGCCCCGACAGCCCTCTTCTCCGGTTCAGCCCCCACCTTCAACATCGGCTCCGAAAACGCTATCAGCATCTTCACCCCCGGCTCCAGCAACGTCAGCAGCGCGATCGCCCCAAACCACCGCACCATCTTCAGAGCAGCAACTCAGTCTTAGCGATGTGTTGCCCCAAACCCCATCTAAATCGGCTTCAACTGAGTCAAGTCAAGCGCAACCAACTCCCCCAGAGTCTGCGGCTGCAATGCCCGAAGCGCCTGACTCCGAGATCGCGGAATGTCCCCATTGCCACACCAAAACACGCCATGCGATCCAAGGGCGCAATAAAAAAACAGGCAAGATTAATCGCTGGAAATGCAAAAACAAGGACTGTCGGAAGACATTTAAGGCGATCAATTAGGGGGATTGGGGATGCAGATAGAACTCACTCCTGTGCATCAATATTTTTGATGCGTTCTCCTTTACCCTTGCCCCAACCCAAACTGCCCATTACCACCACCCCCATTGCTACTGCAAACCAGAGGGTCATCAACCGAATCAAGACGGTTGCAGTAATGGCGATTCCCTGTCCAACACCATAAAGCATCGCTAAACCCACTGTCGCAGCTTCGTTGCTGCCAAGACCGCCAGGGGAAAGGGACAGCACGCCAATAATACCGGAGGCAAGATGGATCACCACGGCTTGGGGTAAGGCAAGTATGCTTACGTCCAAAGTCCTGAAGATGCCATAGAGTACGCAGCCTTCTAGACTCCAAGACAGCATAGCCAATCCCATCGCCCCCAGCAGGATGGGCCACCGCAACAGACGACTGGAATTGTCAATGAGAATTTCGAGTTGCTGGAGCGGTGTGCTTAACATTGACCATCGCTCTAGGGGCTGTAGACAACATTGTTTGAGCCAAGTAGGATATTGCAGCCCAATCAGGAGAACCAGTTGGATGAGGGCGATCGCGGCGATCGCCCATTTACCCTGAGGCAATATTGTGATTCCCAGTCCCACCAACAAAATCACTGCTCCCGCATCGGTAAACTGCTCACAAGCCAAGGCAGCTAGACTTGGCGTTAGGGGAACTTGATAGCGTTGTTTCAGAAAAACTGCCCGAATAGCTTCGCCAGCTTTGCCCGGGGAAGCCGTCAGCGCTAGACTCGCCAGAAAAATCTGAAAACTTGGCCCAAGGGGAATTGCATAGCCCAGTTGCCATAAATACCACTGCCAGCGGACAAATCGGAGGCAATGCCCAAGAAAGACGGCACAGAGAAAAAGAGGAATAAGCCAGAGGGGAAACTGAGCCAGGGCAGCACCAAACTCGCCTGCTCCATTCCACAGCACCCCACCCAAATAGAGGGCAGCAGCAGTCAGAATCGTGAGGATTAGACCGCGCTCCCAGCGGGGAATTTTGATTGAAGGGGCTTCTGAAACATCATCAGTAAAGCAGCGGTAATACGGGTAGTCTGCTGCTGCAAGGAGGGCGCGATCGCCTTTGCTATCGCCATAGGCGTAGAGGGTATATTGCTGCAACTCCCCCAGCTCCTGTTGCAAACGGTCAACTTTCTCCTGCCCATAACAGTTTTTGCCTGCTAACCGTCCGGTATATCCCCCTTTAACAACTTCTAGCTGGCTCCCGAGCACGGTTTCAATCCCCATCGTTTGGGCCCAAGGCTCCAAATACAGCTCCGGTGATGCACTGACCAGGATGACCTGATGCCCCTGTGCTTGATGCCAGCGTAATCGTTCGATCGCTTCTGGACGTAGGAAAGTGGGGAGCTGTTGAGTGGCAAAGGTTTGAACCCGCGATCGCAGTGTCTCTACATTTTGACCTGCCAAAAAGTAGGTAAGGAATTTTTCCTTCGCCTGCCAGTTAGGAATGAGCTTGAGCATGTAAGCGCTCAGTGTCGGACTGAGCACTAGCAATCCCCAGCAGAAACGTGGCCAGCCCACACAAAAACGTAAAAAAGGAAGAAACGAATCATGACGTGTCAGGGTATCATCAAAGTCGAAGGCAGCAATGATTGTTTTTGGGATGGATGTCATAAATGAGACTGTCCTTTACGATCGCGTCATCAAAATAATCCCAACAAAAATAACGCCCATGCCGATATATTGCATCAGTCCCAACCGCTCTTCAAAGAAGTAATTCCCTGCGATCGCAATCAAGGCAAAACCTAAACCTGCTAGAACGGGATATGCGGCCGAAACGGGTAATTTTTCTAGGGCTTTAGCAAATAACACGACATTGATGCCGTACACACAAAGCCCACCGATAAACCACGGGGAAAAGAGGAGCGAGGCTAAACTGTTATCTGTGGCGACGAGGCGAGATTGCTTGAGTAACAAGCTGCCCAAACAATTGTTTAAGCCAGCCAAAATAACCAGCAACCAAGGATTGAACTCAACGCCCATAATCAAACCCATAAATGTAGGGTGGGCAATGCCCACCAAACGATGATTCCATAACAATATGAACAAAAACCATGCTGATAAGATTTACATATCTGTTCCAACGAACACAACACTTAAGGTATACCAGCTAAGTACAGGATCAAAAGTGGAGAAAGTTGAAATTTGATTCAAATCCAGCAGTGGGATTGGAAAAGAAACAGTGGAGAATATCAAAACCATAGTGGAAAAGACTACGAGAACAACGCCCATGTTTCTTGAGCTGAATGGGCCTTTGAGCATGATGTCATTCATAAACCTGCCTTCATAGCCCAAACAAAAACAATAGCCAACAGCGTCAAGAGTTTAGAAAGACAAGCAGCATCAACGAAGTGAGTAGACTTACGCTCAGCTGAGCAAGTCTGATATCGTGGCAAAATTTTCTTGAATTTTTGGCTTTCGCAAGGGCCTAGATCTCCGGCTCAATCCCCGCCGCCCGCAACTGCGCTAACAACCGCGCCTCCCGCTCCGTCCCCCACAACAACAACTTGCCCGCCTCATCCTACCACCGTAACCAATACTCCTGACGACAGCTATGCAACATTAAAAAGCGATTGCTTAACTGCCATTAGCAAGTAAACCTTCTCACCCAGAGGCATCTCAATATCCATTTGCCGCGAGTGGATGGAATTGAGGGGCGAGCTGAACTGAGATGCAATCTTTTGGTATTGCCCCTGCTCTGCAACCCAGCTCACGACGTTCCAAACCCAGCTCACTTACCCCTTATTCGGAAAGTAGAGGGTGATATTTGGACGATCGCCAAGGCGACCATGTTCGAGTTTGTGATCGCAAAGTGTTATCTGAGGTCTTTTCTACCCTCGTAATCGCTTCTAATCGGACAAAAACGCGATCGCCACCCCCAACCTTGTCCCTTTAAGAGGGCGATCGCTCTATAGATTACCACAGGAATTCTTGATCTCCTGATCGAATCGCTGAAACCATTTCCATATAAGGTTTTAGGTCGGATGCTCAATTCTTGGATATTTGGCTTTTTTACCTGAATTAGCTCCAAAAAACTCAACCCATCTCCAGAAGTACCGAATATCTCCTCAGAAAAAACAGCGCACATCGAAAATCCCCTTCGATACACTGTAAAATCCTGCCTCATCCTCCAAGATTAACGCCAAAAATCCTGTATTTCCCCAGTAGTCAAACTTGATAAAATAACACCCTGAATTCTTGATTCAAAAAAATCCAGGTTTACAAGGAATATTTTGAATTTAAATTTGAATATAAACCTCGATCAATGGAAACAAATAGAGGAGTAGCAATTGATCCCAAAGCCAAGCTCAAAGAAGACTTCAGCGATCGCAATCCAGGATCATAAAAAATACTTCGATAGATCAAACCCAATAATTGGAACCAAGCTTTTGTTTTTTACATAATAGCTATTGAAAAGCCTAAAATCCCCAAAAAATCATCTTGTGTTAGTAGTAGCGATCGCGCTACCTTGCCCTAAATATGGACCGAACTGTCTCATGACGTTCTATGTACAAGGCCCGACAATGAATTCATGTTGGCATTGAGCGATCGCAGGATCAAAAGGGACAGCTTTGGGGATAGCGATCGCACGTTCATTCTGAACCCGGATCACGCTCATTAAGCTCATAACATGGCTCATCCATACGTCGAGACAATTTTTCACGCCAAACTCAGCTTGGATGACCCAGAACCCAACCATTCCAAAAACTCAAAATTTGCATAAATCATGGCGTTTCTAACCCTCTGCCCCATCTCCTCGCTGCTGGGCCAGCTTCCGTTGAAGAATCTCCCCCATCATCACCAAATCCGCTTCTGTCTGCGGACGTGGGTATGACGGGCTATTCGGGTTTCCCCGGTTAATCAATGCCGTGATCGCCGCATCATCCTCTCGATGCGCTAAAACATAGCACCGCAACTCCTGACGGGTCATCTTATCGAAATCAGGCTGCTCCATCATTAAACCTCCATTGACCATCCGGCAAAATCAGCACTTCCAAGCTCTCTGTTACACCCGCCAAAATAAAAATCACCTTGGTATTCAAGTTGTATCGAAAGAGGTGAATCGGTTGATACCCATTTGAGAACATCTGACATATCTCTGACACAAGTTAGGGACTGCTCTACAGTTGGCATATGATTTATAGTTTATCGTGTTGATCTGAACATCTACTTAATGGGCATTTCATCCTCTTGGAATTCACCCTCTACGACCAACGGCTCTCGCTGAAAAATGAGCATTTTATTGCCCACCACCGCATTCCGCGCTAATAGCGTTTCCGCTTCATCAATCATCTCCACCTTTGTGAAATCTAGCCGCTGTGCCCGTGCTAATACCTCCGCTGCCACTTGATCCTGGCGATCGCGCTCTAGGTCATACCAACCCGAGCCCATTAGCACCCGCAACCGGCCAGCCATAAAGTCCACTTGCAACGACTGGATCAAGCCCTCTGCATATTGATCTGTAATCTGGGCAACCTGATCTTGAATCGATGCGATCAGCTTCTGCTCAGGAGTGAGGCGCTGGGGTCGCTTGGGGGGGGCGGGTTTGACCGGAACGGGCTCAACCGGAGTTGGCAACACTTCGGTCGGCTGCTCTGAAGGGAAAATCGGCGCAGGCTGGGGCGATGGAGCGATCGCTTCCGGCTCACTTGGCGAACCGGAACCAGAAAGAATCGGAATCGCTAAGGCAAACACCACCACCCCGCTAATCACTGCGGTCAAAACCTGATCGGAAAGCTTCTCACTTAACTCCGTTGGCAGGAGCGCTCGAATTTTCTGGAGCACCAATGCCCAAAGCGTCTGCAATTGTCCAAGGCGATCGCTCCCTTCTGGCGTAGGTGGTGTTTCGGGTTGAACATCCCCTAGCCAATCATCTGGCTCAGACTCGGTCTCTGTCGTTTCCGGTTCAGTGGCGTCAGATTCCGTTTCTAGTGCTGCGATCGCCTCAGAACTATCACTGTCCGCATCCTTAGACTCTTCCGGTTCCGATGCAGTTACATCAACATCATCCAGTGCTGCTGCAATGGTTTCCTCTGTTGCAGCAGGCTCCAGAACATCCGCTAAATCCGCCACCGTTTGGGTCAACGTCGTCAGCACAGGCGTTGCTGCCACTGGCTCAATCGTCTCCTCATCAAGACGGCTAACCAGCACCTCCAAATCTTGAATCACGGCCTTAATTTGGGCGAGGGTTTCAGCCTTCGAGAGGGCAGCAGAAGATTGGGGCGTCTCATCTGGCATGGCAGTTTTCCCGCGCGAGCGCGTACCGTAAAGTGGAGAGTAACAAGAGCGTGTAAGCTAGGCCAAATCTATCACTTCTCGATTGGGTTTTTGAGCGAATTATGAAGCGTCGTAAATTTTTCCGCTACGTCTGGGGTCTTGGGGGGCTATTCTTTGCTGCCTGTGCCCGGCCGCCTCGTCCGGCTAGCTCTGAGTCCGCCGTTGGTCTAGATATTCGTAATTTCTCGGCGGACGATCTACGGTTGCCAGAGGGAGACCCCTTGCTGCGTTTTGTCTCGATCGCGGATACGGGTACAGGTGCAACAGGCCAATATGCTGTAGCTGAGGCGATGACTGCCTATCATCAGCAGCACGCTTACCCCTTGGTTGTGATGGCAGGGGATAACATCTACAACAATGGCGAAATTCGTAAAATTGGCTCGGTGTTTGAGCAGCCCTACCAAGCCTTGCGCGATCGCGGCGTCCAATTTCATGCTGTCTTGGGCAACCACGATATCCGCACCGCCAACGGCAACCCTCAGGTGGCATATCCAGAATTCCATATGGCGGGACAGCGTTATTACACCTTCACCGAGGGGCCGATACAATTCTTCGCCCTGGATACCAACTCCAATGCAGATTGGGAACGGCAGTTACCTTGGTTTGCCCAGGAACTCGCCGACTCCCAGGCTCCCTGGAAAGTGGTCTTTGGTCACCATCAGATCTATGCTTCGGGGGTCTATGGTGTCAATGAAGCCCAATGGGCGGTGCGCCTGAAGGAACTCTTTAATGCCCACCAAGTCCCCCTCTATATCAATGGCCATGAGCACCATTACGAGCGCACCCATGCGATCGCGGGGACAACCTACTTAATCTGTGGAGGGGGGTCGATGACCCGGCCGGTGGGGCGATCGCCCTGGACTGCCTATTCCGCTTCTCAGTTAAGCTTTGCGGCCTACGATGTCTTTGATGACCTAATGGTGGTGCGGGGTATTGATCCCGGCGGTCATGTCTTCGATCAAGGGGTGATTCCGCGTCCGGTTTGAGGCTACAGTTGTTGGGAATGTGTGTGGCAAAGATGAAACTATGGTGAATCAAGTCCCGGAACCCATCGAACCCGTTGACCTTATTGAACCCAAGCAGAACCGAACTGGAATTTTTGGTTGGGTTTTACGGTTGGGCTTCCTTGGGTTTGGTGCTGTGTTGACTGGCGGTTTAGGACTGCTTGTGGCAGTGAACCAGCCCAGCCCACCTGGCCCTGCGACCAAACCCATTTTGATTCGAGCCCAGGAAGCCTGGCAAGGGCTACCGTGGTCAGCGGGGTCGCGGCGTCGTTCTGCCCCCACGCTCGCTGAGGAAGTGGCACAGATTCAACAGCAAATCGCTCAATTACGCGATCGCGCCACGATCCTAGAAAGCCAATTTGGTCTGACCCCGTCTCAAGATGTCTTAGAAGCTCGCCTAGCCCGTTTGGCCCAAGCGGCGGCTGATGCCCCTGCTGTGGCTCAATCTGTGCTGCCCACCTCCCCTTTACCTGGCAAAAAGCTCAAGGTGACATTGCCTACTGATTTGCTCTTTGGCAACAATCGCCAACTCTCCCGTGATGGGGCGCTGATTTTGGATGCGGTGATTGCGGACTTGAGCCAACATGAGGGGGCGACAATTCGGATTGCAGGGCATGTGGACACAGAATCGTCACCAGAAGCCAATCGGGAACTCTCGTTTCAGATGGCCCAAATCGTTGAACAATATCTCGCCAGTTCTCTACGAGGACGATATCGTTGGTTGGCGATCGGGTATGGCCAAACGCGGCCGCTAATTGTAGAACCAGGAAGCCCCCAAGCCCAACGCAATCGTCGGTTAGAAATTGCCGTGGATTGAGTATAGTAGAACTTACGCGTTTCAATACTCAGTCTGGAAATCCCCCCTTCCCCCCTTAGAAAAGCTAACCTTGTAGGGGTTTTGTAGACCCCCCTCACAGCAAGGATCTTGCGAACGCACTTTTGAGGGCTGAACCGCTGAACCCTAGCAAAATCAAGGGAGCGATTTGAAACCCCTACAGGATTAGCTTAGAAAAGGGGGGTGACGCCGCAAGCGGCTGAGATAACCATTAAAGTTTTGAATAGTGTGAAACCCCCTTCTCTCGATGCTTTTGCGACTTCCTGTAGGGTAGGGGCTGATGCAACCAGAGGGATTTTGAAAGTGATGCTTGCGCGATGCAAGTGAGCTAATCCTGTGTAGAAGTTAAGTATGAAAATTGTTTTCTTTGGTACACCCCAATTTGCAGTTCCTGCCCTAGAACGCTTTTGCCAAGACCCAGATTTTGAGGTGGCGGCAGTGGTGACGCAGCCAGATAAACCCCGAGGACGGGGCAAGCGTCTCGTGCCCTCTCCGGTGAAACAAGTTGCTGAACAGCACCAAATCCCCGTCTGGCAACCCCGCCGGATTAAAAGGAATAAAGAAACATTAGCCAAACTCCAGGACACCCAAGCGGATTGTTTTGTGGTGGTGGCCTATGGTCAAATCCTGTCGCCAAAAATTCTAGCCATGCCCCGCTTGGGTTGTGTAAATGGTCATGGTTCGCTGCTGCCTGCTTACCGGGGGGCAGCACCGATTCAATGGTGTTTGTATGAGGGCGTCACTGAAACAGGCATGACCACGATGCTGATGGATGCGGGGATGGATACGGGAGCGATGTTGCTCAAGTCTAAGGTTCCAGTCGGGTTGCTGGAGCACTCTTTGGATCTGGCGATTAAGCTAGCAGCAGACTGTGCAGAATTGCTGCCCCAAACGCTCCAGCAACTCGATCGCGGCGAACTTGAGCCCACCCCCCAAGATGAAAACCAAGCAACCTACGCTCGGTTGATCACCAAAGCGGATTATCCGTTGGATTGGTCAAAGCCCGCGATCGCGCTCCATAACCAAATTCGGGCGTTTTATCCCAATTGCGTCACAACGCTGCGGGGGCAGTCCCTAAAGGTGCAAGGAACTATTCCATTGGGGGCAGACTCTCTAGCGCAGTTGCCAACCGAATGGCGCGATCGACTCGCCAATGTACCTGCATTTGCAGCGGGTCAACCGGGCGAAGTTGTGGGATTGGTGAAGAAGGCGGGGTTTGCTGTACAAACCGGAGATGGTCAGTTGTTAGTGATAACAGCACAACCAGCGGGCAAGCGATCGCAGTCAGGGGCAGATGTGATTAATGGTTTGCGGCTAACGGTGGGAGAACAGTTAGGCTAGCTGGGTGAGCAGAGGTGATGTGGCAAGTTTTTTGGGTGGTTCTATGGAAAAAACGCAGGCAGATTAGAGGGCGTCATTTGACATTACAATGCGATCGCGCCCAACAGCCTGGCACATGGTCATTCACTAATCCCACCGACTGCATAAACGCATAGAGCGTGGTTGGCCCCACAAACCTCCAACCGCGTCGCTTCAAGTCTTTGCTCAAATGCTTCGATTCTGGGGTTTGGCTTAACGTCTGAAGCACAGCAGCATCCAGCGGAGCAGGACGACTGGCGGGCTCCGGACAATATTGCTCAAAATAAGTGCGCAGAGAACCAAACTCCGACAGCAAAGTCGGAACCAAACGGGCATTATTCACCACCGCTTCAATCTTGCGCCGATTGCGCACAATCCCTGGATCTTGCATTAACTGCTCAATCCGAACTGCGTCATATTGTGCGATCGCCTCAAAATTAAACTGGTCAAACGCTTGCCGAAAATTCTCCCGTTTGCGCAAAATGGTCAGCCAGCTTAAACCTGCTTGAAACGCCTCCAAACAGAGCTTCTCAAACAGGGCGCGATCGCTCTCAATGCGCCGTCCCCATTCAAGATCATGGTAGGCCTGGTAATCTGGGTGCTCCCCCACCCACCAACAGCGAAGTTTGCCATCGGCGCAATGCTGAAGTCCGTCTGTCGGTATAGGGCTCATGGAGTGATGTGCTTGGTTGTGCTAGTTCATCTATTCTATCCTGCATTATTCATGATGCTTACCAAAAATCTCTAGTACCGCAGGGCGGAAGTTCAAAGTGCAGAGTTCAAAGTTCAAAGTGTCTGTATGACAGATATCGGGTGGATTTTGAATAGGTGGCTTACTTCCGCCGTCGAGTACTAGAAACTCCGTTCAGTAAAGTGGCGGACAAGCAGTGTGATGAGTTTGCCGAATTGATCCCCGCCCTACGGACTGTAATTGAGAAAAACCGTAGCGCAGTCGTCTCACCTGTCTGGGACAATTTGCTTGTGGTGCACTCTAAAACCGATCATCAAACTCAATCAAAATTGGCAGCTTCTCCTCCTACTGCTGTGGAGCAGCATCTTGTTCTTCTGGCGCAATGGAGCGCTGGCACTGTGGGAACAAGATGAAGCCGCCTATGCAGGGTTTGCTCTGCGTATGGTCACAACGGGCGATTGGGTGATTCCGGAGTTTATCGGTGCAGCCCTACATCAAAAGCCCCCCCTGCATTTCTGGGCGATCGCTACTCTCTACCAACAGTTTGGGGTTTCGGAATTTGCCACACGATTACCCGGCAGCTTAGCGATCTTCGGGATGGGTGTCTTGTTAATTGTTTTGGGGCGGGGCTTGTGGCCCCTTAAGATGAGGGCGATCGCGGCTTTAATCTGCTGGAGTTCCCTGCTGCTCCCCGTGTATGCCAAGATTGCCCTCACCGATGGTCTGCTCGTGTTTCTGAGTACTCTAGCGTTACTTAGCTGGCTACAAGCGCTGCGTCAACCCCATTGGTTTTGGCATGGCTGCTTATGGCTGTCTGTGGGTTTGGGACTACTCACTAAAGGCCCGCCTCTTTTAGCTTTGGTGGCGACGAGTGAAATCGTTTTAGTCATCTGTCGATTCTGGAGTCAGCGACAGACTCTGTGCAGGGGAGCTATGACGAGAATCCAGTTAATCAAAACAGTCTCGAATCCTCAAGATCCTGGTTTGGTGGGCAATGCCCACTCTACTCGCGTATTCTCCACAGTCAAGCCAATCGTACGCCCCATTCTCCAGCGCTGGCTGTTGGCTCCTTTAGCATTTGTCCCTTTGGGCATGTGGATCTGGTACACCCTGGAGCGCGATGGGGGAGACTATATCCGTAATTTCCTAGATTTCTATCTATTCAAACGTCTAGCCGGGAGTACATTTGCTGGTCAAACCGGCCCACCCGGCTACTATGCTGCAATTTTGGCGATCGCCTTCTTATCCTGGTTGCCCTGGCTCTGCTGTGCTTTGGTGCGATTGTGGCAGCAGCGTCAGAAACACCCTGAAATCTGGGCTTGGTTGATCGCGGGCTGGTTGGGTTATGAATTGATCCCGAGCAAGCTCCCTAGTTATGTTTTAGGGGCTTATCCACTGTTAGCGATCTTGATTGCCCAACAGGTGCAATTGTCTTGTCCGCTCAAGATGTGGCGCTGGGGGGTAAGGAGTTTTGGCGTATTGAGTCTATTGTTTACTGCTGGATTGGGAGGTGTGGCGATTTGGCTGCAATCTGTGCCGCTGGGGATTACGGCGAGTATTTGGTTTGTTGGTAATGTGGGGCTGCTGTGGCGTTGGCAAATTCATGAAAGCTGGTTTCCGAGGCGGGTGAGACGCCCGCGCTACGGTCAAGGAAAACAGGAAAACCAAAACTGTAGCGCAGGCATCCTGCCTGCCACCGATCAAGAAATACGTAAGGAGAACAACGCCCACCCAGCTCAGCTCGGCTTCTGGCAAACCACCGCCCAGAGTTTACTCCTCCTTTCCCTTATCTGGGTTTGGGTGCTGCCCAGTTGGCAATTTCAGCATAGTGCCCCCAAGCGCCTGACCCAGGAAGCGATCGCCCACCTTGAACCCCAGCAAACCTTAACCCTCGTTGGTAATCCTGATTTGCTAAGTGTGCCGTTTTATCTAGAAGCGCAAGACCAACCCTATCAGGTGATTGCAGATATCTTTGACGTGAATTGCAACGATGCAGTAAGCAATACGTTGTTAGTGTTGCCCGCGATCGCGGAGATGCCAAATATCCCCCATCAAACTACGGTTACAGGTTGGTTTGGACAATTTGGTACATCCACAACCTATTGGCTTATAGATCGTCGAGACTGGTGTGCAGCTCGATGATTGCGTTTGCACTCCGTAACGAAAAATCAGTAAGCGTCGGGGGCTGGTATAGACTACGGGAACTTTAGATATTTCAATTGCTTGTTTAGAGTTGGACTTACCTATTTTTATTGCTAAACCCATAATCCCCCCTTCCCCCTTTTTTAAGGGGGGCAACGCCGCTTGTGGCTGGGATCGCTTTTGGATAAGGGATTAAGTTGAAACCCCCTTAATAAGGGGGTCGGCGTAGCCGGGGGGATCTCGAAAGCTTGGCTAATTAATTCAAGTATGTAAGTTCTATTCAAAGTTACTATCTTTTTAAAACCACGATGAAACGCCGCAACTTTATCAACACCGCCGCGATCGCCACCGCAACCACCGCTGGACTAGCGGCCTGTGGTCAAGCCAGCGAGACTCAAACCTCTAGTGGTTCAGCGTCCGGAGATCTGCCTAGAATCCGCTGGCGTATGGCGACCAGTTGGCCCCAGTCCCTGGACACGATTTATGGTGGCGCAACGACGGTTTGCGATCGCGTCCGAGAGATGACCGGCGGGCGTTTTGATATTACCCCCTCACCAGCGGGGGAGATTGTCGGGGGTCTGGAAGTGATGGATACGGTCGAAACAGGGGCAGTGGAATGTGGTCACACCGCTGGCTACTACTATATTGGTAAGAACCCAGCCCTCGCCTTTGCCACCTCCGTCCCCTTTGGCTTAACGGCTCAGCAGCAAAACGCTTGGCTTTACCACGGCGGCGGTTTGGACGCCTTGCACAAGATTTATGCTGATTTTAATATCATTAACTTCCCCGCAGGCAACACGGGCGCACAGATGGGGGGCTGGTTTAAGAACGAAATCAAGGGTCTTGATGATCTTAAAGGCTTAAATATGCGCATTCCTGGTCTGGGGGGCAAAGTGATGGCGAAGTTGGGGGTGAATGCCCAATCGTTGCCGGGTGGGGAGATTTTCCTGGCGTTGGAGCGGGGCGCGATCGACGCCACGGAATGGGTTGGCCCCTACGATGATGAGAAATTGGGGCTCTATAAAGCTGCTAAGTTTTACTATTATCCCGGTTGGTGGGAGCCTGGCCCCACCCTAGAAACGCAGGTGAACCTTAAAGAATGGGAGAAGTTGCCCAAGGAATATCAGGTGATCTTTCAAGCGGCGGCTAAGGAAGCCAACCTCAATATGCTGGCTCAGTATGATGCGCTTAACCAAGCGGCATTGATCCGGCTTCAGAAGGAGCATGGGGTGCAGCTCAAGGCTTACAGTCCAGATATTCTCGCTGCGGGCAAAGAAGCTGCTGCTGAGCTTTATGCAGAAAGCGCGAGTTCAGATGCCACCTTCAAGGAAATCTATGAACCCTGGCAACAGTTCCGCGATCAGGTGGCGAAGTGGAACAGCATTAATGAGTTGAGCTTTTCAAGTTTTGTGTCGGGGGGTTAAGAACTGATCGGCCAAACAAACCGAAACCCAAAACCATTCATTTGCGGACTGGGGTGGAATTCTAAACGACAAGCTGAGCGACATTCTTTCGGGTCATCGTTCCAAGACCCACCCCGCAGCACCCGAAACGCATCTTCATCTTCCTCCTGCCAAGCTGTGCCATCGGTGGGTAAGGTTTCGTCATATTCATGCCAGACATCTTCGCACCATTCCCAGAGCAGGCCGTGCATATCATAAAGCCCAAAGGCATTCGGCGGGTAGCTGCCCACGGGCACGGGGGCATCTTGAGCAAAACAGGCCTGTTCTGGTAAAAGGTGATCGCCAAAGGCAAAGGCGCTTTGCATCCCCGCACGACAGGCATATTCCCATTCTGCTTCGGTGGGCAAGCGATAGAGTTCCCCTGCCAGGAGACCAAGTATAACGAGCCATTCTTGCGCTTCATCCCAAGACACTGCATCCACGGGTAAGTCATCACCTGAAATATCGCTGGGGTCAGGATTTAAGGATTGGGCATAGACGGACTGGTTAACCACAGCTCGCCATTGGACTTGGGTGACCAGAAATTTACTCATCCGAAAAGGCGGCACGGTCACTTCTCGAATGGGTTTTTCGTCATCATGACCGTCGTTGCTTCCCATCAAGAAGACACCACCGGGAATGTCTACAAACTCAATTAAGTTCTGCCAATTGTCCATACATTCAAGTTCAGTTATTTGCAGTTATATCAACCAAAAACCGAGGGCGATCGCCACGCCAGCCCCAATCAAGGTGTTAATAATATTCACCACTTCATTGGTAAGCCAAGTGAATTTTTCTTGCACCGTTGCACCAATGACACTCTCAAAGTTGGTGGCAATAAACGCCGCTACAATACACCACAAAACGCCCCAGGGCGTGATCATGCCGATCGCCCAAGCCAGAGCGGCAATAATCGCTGAAGCGGCGGCTCCTGCCAATGTGCCTTCTAAACTCACTGCGCCTTCTGTGCCTCGGGGTACAGGCTGCAAAGTGGTAATTAAAAAAGTACGTTGACCGTAGGCTTTGCCCACTTCCGAGGCGGTCGTGTCGGAGAGTTTGGTGCTGAAGCTGGCGACGTAGCCGAGGGCAAAGAGAGGAGTGAGGTTGGGCCAGATCAGGGTGGCGATCGCGCATAATGTCCCCACCAGCGCTGAACCCCATACATTCTCAGGCCCACGCAGGCCGCCACGCCCTTCCGCGATGCCTGCGGCTTCTTTTTGAGCCATGCCGATCTTAGTGACGCTGGAGCCGACTAAGAAATAAAACATCACGACGCTATAGCCCTGCCATTGCAAGGTGCCCCAGACCAAGACCCCGAGCACCCAAGCGTGGAGGTAGCCCATCGGGGTGAGGAGTTTTTTGGGTAAAAGGAAGGCGATCGCAACCAGTACGGTATTGAGGAGCAGGGCAGCGAGCCAGGGGGATTTGAGGAGTATGGGCATGGTTATCGTTACAGCATTTACAGTTAATGTTTTGGCTGCCAAAAATCCACAATACTATGACCTAAAGCATTGAGCATCTCATGCAACAGCGGCAGACTTAAACCAATCACATTGGTATGACAACCCTCCAGTTTTTGCACAAATAGCCCTCCCTGCCCATCGATCGCAAAGCAGCCTGCACAACTGAGCGGTTCACCCGTCGCCACATAGGCTTCAATGATCGGGTCTGTAATCGGGGCAAAGTGGACTGCGGTAACGCCACAGCGAACCACCCGCTTATTTTGGTCAGGGTCAAGCAAAGCATGGCCGGTGTAGAGATGACCCACTTGGCCGCGCATCTGTTGCCAACGGGCGATCGCCACCTCTGGAGACTCCGGTTTACCATGAATTTCACCCTGAATCGCCAGCACCGAATCACAACCCAACACCAACGCCTGGGGATATTGGGGCACGACCACCTCCGCTTTCCGTTGCGCCAGAGTATTCACCAGGGCTTCGGGGTCAGTAAGGGTGACTTGAGATTCATCAAAATTGCTTTTACAAGCGATCGCTTGAATCCCTGCCTGAGCCAGGAGTTGACGGCGAGCCACTGAGGCGGAAGCTAACACAAAGTCCATGTGTCACATTTTGGGGACAACAGGATCTATCCTCTCATATGGCGAAGATTGCTCCACCCCAAGCGTAGATTACTGGGATACCAAGCAAGGCTCTAACACTTGCTGCAATTGCTCTAACGTCAACGGCTTAGGCAAGAATGCATCCATCCCTGCTGTCTGACAAGCCTGACGTACTGCATCATCATCGTTACCTGTCAGCGCAATAATGTAAGGCTGCTCATGGGGTGGACATTCCTGGCGAATCATTTGCGTGGTTTCAATGCCGTTCATCGCGGGCATTTGCAGATCCATCAGAATCACATCATATACTTGAAGGGCAATCTGATAGACCACTTCCAAACCATTAGCAACCACATCCACCTCGTAGCCGAGCTTTTCAAGGTAGGTCAGGGCAATTTTCAGATGGATAGGATTATCTTCAGCAAGGAGAACTTTGAGAGAGCTGGGTGGGGCATCTGCCAGCACAGCATCAGTTGTGGCAGCATCGCTTTGGGTTTCTAAAACAGGAGATGGGGCGCTCGCATTGACCTCGGTTGCCATTGATTCGAGTTTTTCTAATGTCGGTGGGGACGCGATCGCAATCTCAAACTCAAAACGGCTGCCTTTGCCTGAGGTGCTCTCCACAGTGATTTGCCCCCCCATCAAAACAACAAATTGCTGGCTAATCGCTAGCCCTAAGCCGGTGCCCGATTGTGTCTGACGACCCGCATCCGTTTGGGTAAAGGCCTCAAAGAGCGTTGCAAGTTCCTCCGGCGCAATCCCGACTCCAGTATCAGTGACTGCAAAACGGAGGTGCTCCGGGTCTGTTCCTGGCATAACGCTGAGCACAATGGAACCATTGTTAGTGAATTTAATTGCATTACTCAACAAATTCACTAACACTTGCTGGAGTTTCAGATTATCAACATAAATTAGCTTGGGAACAGTGGGATCAAGGTCGATTGTGAAGGCCAGTCGTTTCGCTTCAGCACGTGGCCCCAACATTACTTTCAGATCATCCAGCAGGCTATTGAGCCGTATATTGTGAAGATTCAATGGCATCTGACCAACCTCAAGTTTAGCGAAATCCAACACTTGATTGATCAAGGTCAATAAATATTTGCCATTGCGTTCAATTGTGTGTAAGTTAGCTTTCTCTTCAGATGAAAGGGTGGGGCTATTGAGCAGGAGTTGGGGATATCCTAGAATGGCGTTGAGGGGGGTGCGAAGCTCATGGCTCATAGTGGCAAGGAAACGGCTTTTGGCTTGATCCGCACGCTCGGCTGCATCTCTCGCCTGTTGCAAGGCCACACTTTTCTCCTGTAGGGACTGATTGGTAAGTTTTAAAGTTTGATTAATGCGGCGGACACGACGAGAATGAACCGCAATCACCACAAATAACACCAGTAATAGAAATGAGATAGCTAAGGAGAATAGATAGTAATTCAGTTGCTCCTGGGTGAGATAGATAACCTCCGCGCCACGCCATTGCTTAAGGATTTTAGCTCGGGTACCATCAGCATCAATCTGAGCTAGTCCAGTATTGATTTTAGTGAGTAATTCACGATCGCCTTTACGGACTGCAATCGCAGAATAGCTGGTTTCAACCGGGTCACTGACGATGGTAATTCCCTGAATCTGATGCATACTAAGTTCGTATTCTCCGACCCAGCGATCGACAATCACCGCATCAATTTCACCCGCTTTGATTTGCTCAAAACCCTCACGCCAGCTTGAAACAATGCGGGTTTCAATTTGAGGATATTTCTGGAGAAGCGATCGCGGATAGCCCTTGGCTTCAACACCAACAGTGCGACCAAAGAGAGATTCAATTCCTTGGATATTAATATTATCTTGTTGGCGAAAAATACAAAAATCGGACTTCAGAAGAGGATCAGAAAAGTCATAGATTTTTTCACGCTCGGG
The DNA here is from genome assembly GCA_010672165.1 of Spirulina sp. SIO3F2. GTDB lineage: Bacteria > Cyanobacteriota > Cyanobacteriia > Cyanobacteriales > Spirulinaceae > SIO3F2. The sequence goes on from JAAHHN010000039.1 coordinate 19,088, forward strand.
AGATGAATTGATCTGCAATAATGCATCTGCCTTACCTTGTAACACCTGTGTTTGAGCCGTCGCCCAATCCATCGCTTTAACTTGAATTGAGATGCCACTTTTTTCGGCGATCGCTTGAGCCAGTTCTACCGCTAGACCCACAGTTTGCTCATCCTCAATATAGACAATAGGAGGGATGTTACGATTACCCAAAAAAAGATAGCTGCTTTCAGGTTTATGTTTGTTACTTGAGAGAACGATCCAGCCCCAAAATAAAACTGCAACGAGTATCCATAATTTGAGACGATTATTCTTCAAGAAATAGGCTATTGAATGCATGAGTGAATTTCAGTCAACAAGAAGAAAAGATATTTCGGAATTCGGACTAAATCTTTTTTTTAAACACTATTCTCTCCTACCAAAATACCAGGTCTGTTTATCTATCTACTGGGAGAAAAAAAGAGCTAACCATTCTTTTTGCCCCAACAACTGCTTGGACACCTCTGGATGTGTCTCTGGAGCAAAACACCGCGTAGGGTGGGTATTACCCACCAAACAAGGGGTTCAGCTTTTGTAAAAGGTTTCAACTGGGTCGAGTCTTGCTATCACACCCGTCTAATCCAGGAAAATTGCCCCCTGTTGATGGAGTTTACGGCGGAGACGCCGGGTTAATCCGGAATTTTCGCTAAAGAGGCTGCCTTGCAATTGTACGTCTTCCCAAACACTGTCTTGCAGATGGGCTCTCTGACATTGGCTGTGCTGAAGGTTTGCCCCCAGAAAACGGCATTGACTAAGGTTCGCCCCTTGCAGATTCACCCGAGATAGGTTTGCCCCCAACATCACATAGGCCCTGTGCAAATTGGCATTTTGCAAATTCGCACCCGCTAAGTCCGCCTGATTTAGAAACGCCCCCTGAAATTCGCTTTCTGTGCCGTTGATGCCAGCCAATTGGGCCAAGGTAAGATCGGCCCTATTAAAGCAGACTTGCACCAGTTGAGCACCACCCCATTGACTATGACACAGTTGAGCCTCACTAAAATCAGCGCCCAAACAATCCACGTGGGACAGATCCAACGCTCGAAGTTGAGCATGGTTAAGGTTGCAATGCTGCCAGCGTACCTGCACCAGTTGGGCGCCATCCCATTGACTCGCTGCTAAACTTGCACCCGTAAAATCACAATCCTGGGCGATCGCCCCCGTCCAATCACTCTCCTCTAAGCTGGCTTGCGCAAAAATTGTCCCTTGTAATTGACTATTCACAAAATTCCCGCAGGGAAATTCACACCGCTGCCAGTTGACTCGGGTCAACACGGCCTGCTCCGCATTGATTGCTGCCCCGGTTGCTTTGGCAAAATCACAATCGGTGAGCTGGGCTTGACTAAGCAGGGTTTGGGTCAAAATAACCCCTGACCCTTCAACTGAAATTAATGTACTGTTGCCTAATGCAGCTTGGGTGAGATCGGCCTGACGTAGCTGTGCGCCGATAATTTGAGCACTACTGAGATCCGCTTCGCGCAAGCTTGCTTGTCGGAAATCTACCTGATCAAGCAATGCTTCATAGAGACAGGCTTGAGCCAGATTGGCCCGTTTGAGGTTAGCTTGTCGCAGATCAAAGCCTTCAAGATCTGCTCCACACAGATCAGCATCCGCAAGCACCGGAACAACGTAAGGGTTCTCGGCCCGCCAGCGGTTCCAGGCATCCACGCCCTGTTGCAATATTTTAAGATGCGCCGCATTCATGGTGGCGCGATTGCTCCTGCTGCCTTAGCCTCTGCCATCAATCATCCACAATTTCGGCATCGATCGCCTTGATCGAACCCGAATCAACACCATCTACATCTACTACATCCACTGTGACCGCTTCCACATCTACGGTGCCGGGGGGCGTCACCCGTTGGAATTGGCGCGATCGCACTTCCAGCGGTTCACCACAGCTCACACAATTAACCTGACTGTTATTAAGACTGGTGAGTTCTGCTGCACAAACAGGGCATGCGCCCGTCACAATATTCCGTCGCAGCCACCAACCAATCACCGCCACCGCCACAAAGGGCAGCAGTGCTACGAGGCCGATGATAATAAAGATCCCGTTGATCACCCAGCCCAAACCCACTGCACTCAGACCTACCGCGATAAGGACTAAAGACAACAAGCAGCCCAGGTTTGAGAGGTTGGTTTGGGCCAGTCGAGAGAAGTTTGAGTTCACAAGAGGTAGCCTCCGAAGAAGGACAGAGTAGGTGCTTGATCAATCGTATCGTTTTGTTGAGGTAATGGCCGGTGTTGAGCTGAACTTTAAGCTGGCCAAACAAGCTAATCGAGAGAAGGTCAGGTCTAATTAAGAATATTTGAACGACGAATAATCAGTGATCAAGTGACGAGGATTGAGCCAGAAAAATTATAATTAGAGTAGTAACTTTGTTGTGGATTTATGTAAAGAGTTTCTCTGCTTCTATTTCTTTAAGACTAGGGTAATTAATTCTGGACTTTGCAAATATTCATTTTTAGATTAGTGTCAAAGTGGAGTTCCTAATATTCTTGTGAAAGGAGTTTGGACTTTTTGACCTCAGTACAATACGAAAGTTATCGCTTATAGGTTGGGTTAACGAAGGGAATCTAATATCAGTAAGGATTATAGGGAATGGGTTGAGTTGCTCTATAAAAAGCAAGCTATGCCATGGCTCCACCTAATCTATGAAATCATCAAGCTTGCAGACGGCTTCTACTTTTTTGTTCTATACTTCATCGTTTGAATTTTGGGTGTGACCAATCGCACTTCTTGTTACAGATATTATTATTTAATGAGTTTTAGAATACAACTTGAGCAATGTATACTTGCTTGGAGAACACCAAATAAACTTGAAAGATTTAAAAACTTTCGTGTTGTTTTATTCGAAGAAAACATGCTCAAGACTAATTGGAGTTCTGTCATGCAATCTACCTAATATAAAGCGGAGAGCTAAATGATGAAATATATAAAAGCGACCATTGCCCTAACCCTAGGGCTCATTCTTGCCCTCGGGCTGGGGGGGATTTTTGGCATTGGTGTTTTTTCAGCCAATGCAATTAATGGGGATCTCCCTGGGCTTCAGTTTGCGATTGAACCGGGAACAGGGGAGTTGGTCCAATTCCAAAGTGGGCCAATTTTTTCAGAGCGGCCAGTCATTGTTGCCTACGACGCGTTACGGCTTGCGCAGCCTGCCAACCCGGATTGTCCTCCTGCTGAAAACTTAGTTGAGGTTAAAGGTTATGCCATGTCTGACAACAGCGGCCAGCCAGAATCTTTTCGCGTATCGGGTGACTTTCTGCAATTTGGTAAATTCACAATGCCTGCTTGCTATCAAGGGAGTGAGGAGCTTCAGATCTGGTTTGTTGGCTCAGACGATCGCGGCAACGAGTGTTTTGACAGTGATTTTGGTAACAACTACTCATTTCCAGTGATTTGCCGATAGGGAAATATAATCAACCGAGCTGAGTTGAAGCATTTTTTCAGGGTAGTTCATTTTTTCATGGCTACCCTGAATTTGTTTGAGAAAACAAACTCAAAAAGAGTTCTCAACTTTTACTTACGGCGGATGATTTTATAGCTGGCTCCTTACTGCGACGATCGCGTATACCGCCCCACCAGCTCTCCAGTGGCCAACACATGACCCTGCATTGCCTTTTCAACATCAGCTTTTTTCGCTTCAGGTGGCAGATCTAGCACGGTGTCGAGAGCATAGAGCTTAAAGAAATAACGATGCTCTCCCTTGGGTGGACAAGGTCCCCCATAAGCTACTGTTTTGAAATCATTGATCCCCTGAGTGGCGTCTGACAGCACATCCTTTTCTGGGAGAGCATTTTGGGTTTCCGGCAAGTTATAGACGACCCAATGCACCCAGGTTTTGAGTGGTGCATCTGGGTCATCCACAATCAGCACATAACTTTGGGTGTTATTCGGCGGTTTGCCCCAATGGAGTGGGGGTGAGATATCTGCGCCATCACAAGTATATTGCTTCGGGATTTCGCCGTTCTGCTCAAAGGCATCGCTGCGCAGCCGTAGGTCAACGTTGGTTTGGGGGGTGAGCTCAGGGCGATCGCAGGCGGTGAGGAGTCCCACGAGGCTCAGTAAGCAGAGGATGCGGGTTAGCTTGATCATGGATGGTGGTTGAACTCGAATTTCTAAGAACCAAATACTACGTTGGTGGTCTAGACCCAACCCACCCCGGTTTGCACCACACTTGCCCCCCCTCCAACAAAGCCCATGCATTAGGTAAAAATCGTTGAAAGGTAGATAGGAAAAGGAAAAGAGAGGATAAATATAAGTATAAAGGAAGACAAAGCAGAGACGAGAACTTAAATGAACTAAGAGGTCAATAGTGAATGCTTCAACACACTCAAACATGCTAGGCGAGGAAAGCAAGGAGAGATCGAGGCACAAACGACAAGCATTCAGTGTTGCAAACCTCCATTAGCAGCACATTTGTTGTAGTTATGCCCTACCGCTTGAGTTATCTTTATCTTTCGCAAACTACGTTTTTTGATTCGTTCTAAACATCCCAGGTTTCCATCAATAAAAATCCCCATCCGCTAATTCAGATGGGGATTTTTATTGATGCATGTAGCCTAAGGTCGAATGACGCTTGGCTTTAAGTATTGAGAAGCTGAGAGAGCTGTTGCACTAATTGACGAGCTTTACGCTCTTTCGTTTCAATCATCGCAGCAGAACAACCCTCTGTATTTCTAGTAATTAATAACTGTTGGCGTGCTAGCTTCTCAACTAGATCTGACGTACTATCACATCCAAGCTCCTGGCTTAACTTCTTAAACTGCTCCCAACCTGATTGTGTAACCGATATGCTGTGGCGCTTTTTTTTCTCGCCGTAGAGGTAGGGGCGTCCTTCATGTGTCAGATTTTCGAGTGATTTAGGATTAATTTTACGAGTCATGGGTGAGAATTTAAGGTGAATGTCAGGGGGGTCTGATTCGGTATCATCAGGTTAAGTTGTTAGATGGTGGGTGATCAGACATCTCTGGCAAGACAATGAAGAGCGATCATTCTGGAGGACAGTTTATTGTTATCAATGACATTTGTCACCCGAACAGGAAGTGAACTGCCGTAAAACTGAATTCATTAAGGAACTCGGTCAAAACCACCGCTGATACGCGTAATCCTTACCGCCAATATGCGCATCGCGTCGAACCTAGATTATAATCTTTAGAAAACAGCTTGTCAATTAACGAATCGCCTAAATTTCGGATTCAATTAATCTTTCCAATTACGGATTTCCCTACGATCGCATTTAAGCAATCCCTCCAGATGAGCTCTCTTTATTAATTCAGTTTCTAAACTCGATGTTAAGCAAATCAAAATGTGACCTTCGCACATTCGTGCAGGTGATTTGCTCACATTTGTGTACCTGATTGAAGCCAACTCAAGGCTGTGATTTCAAATCTGAGCAATTAGCCGGACAAATTTAGTAGAGTAGTTGGGGCAAATATCATACATGCGATCGCCTTACAGTAAATAACGGAATAATAAGGCTTTCATATAGCATGAAAGCAAGAGGGCTCCATAACCAATTGAGTGGGACTCTATATTGCACCCAACAAGAACTCATTAAGAGAAGAACCTGTAATGTCTAAAATTTTCTGTTGTCTTACTAAGGAAAAAGCGTTCGGCTTAAACCATTCGGCTGTCTACTACTCAAACATGCAAATATCATTAAGGTTACTGTTTCGTGCGGTATTTGAATCGACATTATCCTTGTTTATTAATGAATGGATTAGATCCATGTTTTTTATTGTTCTATGTGTCTAAAGTAAACGATGCCCTCTGTTTTAGGTGACTTTTAAATCGATGCTAGTAGCACTTTTGAGCACAAAAAAATCTGCACAAAAACATTTATTTCTAAATCCCAAAATGAACAAAAATACTATATGAGAGTTATTCTCTCAAAAGTTGGATTTGGGTCAACAAGACAAGTTTGAACAAACTCGCTCATTGCTCAACTTCATCTGAGCCCTCCTGAAGGTTTAGATTATGCCCCTTCTAAAATATCGAGTACAGCCTTGGGATTGATCTTTTCTTTAAACCAAATCAATCGTGCTGGTACATTGCGTGTGTCTACACCGGCCTTCTCTAAATTCAACTTTTCTGAAATTGCCACGATCAAGTTATTCAACGCCGATTGCCGAATTTGGCGAAATTTTTTCTGTAAATAGTCTGGTCGCCAATAACCAACAATCTCAAAAATATAATCCCGCCCATCAGGATGCACAAACCGAAAATCAGGAATCATGACACTTCCTGGAATCGGAACCAGATTTACCTCTCGCTCAAGCACCCAGTCGGTTTTAAGCTTGGCCCAACGTTTAGCAAAGGCTGCTTCGAGCAAGCTGTCATAGGGCTTACCTATAGCATAATGGGTGATTAGGCCACAACGATCATCTAGGCTAAAAGTTCGCAATTTAACTTCACCTGAGTATTGCTCCTTATGTTGAATCTGAGCTTTTAAACTCCATTTTGTCACATGGAGCAAGGCAGGAATCATCTTAGCAAAGGCCAGACCATACCGGGTACTGGCCTTAAATAAACTCGTAGGGCCATCCAGAGCAATTGTAAAACCATGCTCAACATCTCCTTCGATATAAAACATCAATTGAAACAGTTTGAGATAACGAAACAAAAGTTTGTATTCCCCTGGTACATTGCGATGGGCATTGAGGATTACCTGGCTGGCTCGGTAGAAAACACCCTGAACCTGGCTAAGATTGTAGCGGTGAATTAAGGTCTCTGGTGTAGGAGGCTCAAATGTTATCAATACATGGTTTTCTTTGAGATCCGCGTAGAGGCCTTGCTGTAGTTCAGCAGGTAGGACTTCTCGGTTGAGGTCTTGACTCAGTTGAGTGGCTAACGTTTCTAGCGTTTTTGGACGTTGCTCAGGTAGGGGAAGGCTCTGGGCTGCTGCAACAAAAACTCGTTGGCGCAGTTCGAGGGGGTCGAGGGGACTGACGGTCTCAAACGTGGCGAAACTATTGCGGAGGATGTGGATCAGACCCCGCCGCATCCGGTAGTCGGGGCTATCGCCTTCGAGTTCTTGGAGTTGGCGATCGAGTTCCCCTTGAGTTTTGCCCACATATTCTTCAAAGCAATTGATATATTGCTCGGCGATCGCCAAATTCACGTCATCCAATTCAAGGCGTTTGGGCTTGAGGGTTTCGCCGTAGAGGCGGTAGTGGAGCAAGTCGCTGGGGAGCATAAGCGAGACTGGTATTCCGGAGTAAACTAAGAATGAGTTGAAATAGATTAGGTGAGAAACTTAGCTGAACTAGACAGGGCAACTGTATTCCGCTCCATTTCTGAATGGAACTCTTTCAACGTTATAGCAATCTTCTGGCGACCTCTTTTCTCATTGTGCTGTTGATTTCCGTTAGTCTCTTGGGACTCGAATGGCGTACGGCCTATCAGCATGAACTCACAATTATTCAAGAAGATTTTGTGGAGAGCGCGATTAATTTAGACAATATTGTTGAGTCTGTCACGAATCATCTTCAAATTTTACGACTTGTTGCAAAAGAAGATCTCAATCGAAATGAAGTTACGGGACAGGATTTTTATCCTGCACCGTTGCGATCGCAGATAACCAGCACCCAAGCCCAGCGCTATCAGGTTTTCCCCCACTCGGAACAATAACAGATTTCAATCGGCCAATTACAAGGCTGATTCTCAAGCACCGCACCAAAGCCAATGAATCACGTCCGGCGATTCAAAACTGGGGATGGCGATCGCCCATCAGATCATCACCGAGACGCACAATGGCGCGATCGTTTGCAAGTCTCAGCTAGGGCAGGGCACCTGTTTTACGATCACGTTACCAATCACGGGTTGAATTAGCGCAGCATCTGAGAGAGCAAGCATTCATTAGCGTAAACTTAGCACTGAAAAGATTGAGCCGTCTGAGCTTGAGCCGTGGGCAGACAAAATGTCCGCGCTACGAAAAGCCAACAGTTTAACCGCAGCGCAAGCTTCTATCCTGCAACCAGGTGAGCAATGAAAGATTGAAAAGTAGATAGGACAAAGTTTTCCAATGTTAAGTTCACACAGATGGTAAGCGTTTTGTGAATCATCCAGGCTAAGAACCTATTCTTCCTCAGCAGCAACAGCTTCAGATGCAACAGGTTCAGTGGCATCGGCAGCATCAGTTTCATCAGGTTCATCTGCGCTCGCTTCGGGCTCTGAGACTTCAACTGCTTCAGTCACAGCAGGGGCAGGTGTTGGCTCAGAGGACTGCCCAGATTCCGCTGCTGAAGCTTGGACAGCTGCCGTCTTACTAGCTGCAAAGCGCTCTTCAGCATTGGCCATCACCGCATCAAATTTTTCCAAGATCTCTCCTGCATAGCTCTCCAACATCTTCGTGGCAAAGGAAAGACGGTTTTTCATTTCATCCACATCCAAAATCACGACTTTGATTGGCTGTCCGACTGAGAGTAGTTCATGGGGGGTTTGTAGCGTTTTAGCACTGATCTGCTTAACGTGTAATAGCCCAGTTAAACCCCCAATATCCACAAAGGCCCCATAGGGTTGGAGGTTCACCACTGTGCCAGAGACCAACTCCCCAATCACCACATGTTGAATTGCTGCTGATCGCGCTGCTTCTCGCTGGGAGAGCACCAGCTTCCGGCGCTCTTGAGAGACTTCTAAACAGGTGACATTGAGCCGCTGACCCACCAGGCTATCCACCTGATCGTTTTCAAGTAACTGCTTTTCAGACTCCAGTAGGTGCGATCGCGGAATAAAAGCTCGCAACCCATAAACTTGGCCCATCAAGCCACCGCGATTACTCCCCGTAACTCGCATCTCGATCACTTCACCCTTTTCTTGGATCTCTTCGAGTTCTTGCCATGCTTGCTTGATAGCCAACTGACGACGGGAGAGCACGACTTGCCCTTCAGCATCCTGCTCTCGCACAACCACAAACTCCATCTTCTCGCCTTTCGGGAGAACTGTGGCAATATCGGCGACCCGGTTGAGCGATACTTCATCTCGGGGAATAAACCCTGGTGATTTGCCCCCAATCTCAACATAGGCGCCATCAGTGGTATGTTCAATGACAGTTCCTTCGACGACCCCCCCCCGCTCAAAGTGGTAGTTGTATTCCTCCTGCTTGAGGGCTTGTTCAAAGTCATCCATCGAGAATGAGGGTTGGGAGGAGGAGGAAGTCATGGTTAGTTAAACGATTCAAAATTGAAAGGGGATAACATACACCCTAAACAAGGCCTAGCATCAGGATAGCGAAGTGCGGGGACATTGCCGAATCGAATCGGAGATTAATTTTGTGGTATTCGTTATAAATGTCAATGCCCATCGCGCCAAAAATGGGTCAAAGCTTTGCTTTAAAAAGCTGCAAGGCTTGTTGCCAAGCATGATTTGCTGCGGTCTCATCATAATCTGAGCGCTGATCGCAAACAAAACCATGACCAACATTGTCATATCGAAAAATTTGATGATCGATCTGGTGAGTTTGCAAAGCAGTCGTAATTGTTTCAACCTGCTCAACCGGAATCAGGGGGTCCGCATTGCCGAAGAAGCAGTAAATTGTGCCCTGAATTTCTGCGGTGCGCATCAGTGTGGGTTCGTCGCCACCAGGCGTCATGATTGCGATGCCTGCGCCATAAAACGAAGCGGTTGCCCTGACGGTGGGCAGGGTAGCCGCTAGATAAGCCACATGCCCACCAAAACAAAAGCCAATCGTTCCCACACCCCCTAACTTGACCTGAGAGAGGCTCTGGAGATATGCGATCGCGCATTGAATATCATTCAAAAGCTGGGGGGCAGTGGTCTGCTCTTTATGTTTACGTCCCTCTGCCAGGTCTTCGGGACTGTAGCCCACTTCAAAGCCAGGAGCAGTCCGTTGGTAAATCGCAGGGGCGATCGCCACATAGCCTGCTTGCGCGAGTCGTTCCGTAATATTGCGAATATGGCTGTTGATGCCAAAGACCTCTTGGATAACCACAATCCCTGGATAGATGCCAGACGCCTGGGGTTGGGCAAGATAGGCAGCAATGGTTAAATCACCATTAGTCAGCGACAGTGATTGGGTTTGAACGGGCAATGCTGTCATAATCTGTTGCATTGAAAACTTTGGGAACAGCCTACACTAGAAAAGAGTCTTCGATTACCGCTTCTCTTCACTCGATATTTTGCAGGTGTTCATGGCGAATAGGGTTCAGTTTCACATCCAAACCGATAGCGATATCCCCGCTTCTAAGCAGCTTTTTGACCAAATCCAGTTTGCGATCGCCTCCCGCCAATATCCACCGGGTCATCGATTGCCTAGCACGCGGCAACTGGCCCAGATCACAGGGCTACACCGCAACACGGTGAGCAAAGTGTATCGCCAGCTCGAAGAAACCGGTCTGGTGGAGTCCCAGGCGGGTTCTGGCATCTATGTTCAAGCCCAGGGCCACGAAGGGGGCACCAGCCTGCGATCGCCAATGCTGGAGCAATATCCCGAAGCCTATCGCCTGGTGCAAAAGAGCTTGGATGAATTGCTGACCCAAGGCTGCACCCTTTCTCAGGCCCGGGAACTGTTTTTGTCAGAGATTGACTGGCGGTTACGCTCTAGTGCGCGGGTGTTGGTAACAGTGCCTTCTCGGGATCTAGGGGCAGGTGAGCTGATGGTACAGGAACTAGAAACCGCCCTGCAAATTCCAGTACAACTCGTCCCTCTCGAAGAACTAGCTGATGCCCTGAGCCTGACCCATTCTGGAACCGTCGTGACCAGCCGTTACTTCATCAAAGAAGCCGAAGAAATTGCGGTGCCGCGATCGATCCGTGTCATTCCCGTCGATATCTGCGATTACACGAATGAAATTGAACTCATCAAGTCCATCCCCGCCAACACCACTTTTGGTATGGTCAGCCTGAGTGCAGGTATCCTCAATATTGCTGAAATTCTGACCCATAGCTTGCGGGGTGAAGAAATTCTGGTGATCACGACTCAAGTGGACGACGCATACAAGCTCAATTCCCTGGTGCGCAGTGCCCAAACCATTCTTTCAGACAAGGCGAGCTACGATGCGGTTAAGGCTGCGATCATGGCAGCTCGGGATGATCTGATTCGCCACCCCCGCCTGATTTGTAGTGAGAATTATATCGGGGAGAAGTCGATTAGTTTGCTGAAGCGAGAATTGGGGCTGGGCTAAAGCTAGCTCAATGGTAGGTATCCCAGTACAGAACGGCAGAAATAAGTCATCCATCCAAAATTCACAGAATGCCTGTTGTACAAGCACGCTGAACTCTGAACTCCGCCTCGCGGTACTAGAACCTAAGGTTTTTCTGCCGGTTCATTATCCAGAGCGGGAATCTCACTCGCTCTGGATATGTTTTTTCTAGAACTTAAAGCGGGTTCGAACGACCCCAGCCACTAAATCAGGGTTAACACTGTTGTGATCGGGGGCAGTTAGCCAGATAATACCGGGTGTAATGTCGATATTCTGATTGACTCGAATCTTGTAGAAGCCTTCGATATGCAGACCCACGCTGCGATCGCTAGACCCTACACCCGTATCAGCGCGGGCCAAGCGGGGTTCCATCCCCACAACCACCCCAAGCTGATTGCCTTCACCACCCAGGTCATTCACACCCAAGAAGCCTGCATAATTCCAAATATCTGCGTCTCCGATATCGATTACTCGTGCCCAAGTATAGCCAACCCAACCACCGACAAAGAGCTGCTCATTAACATTCACTAAGGCTTCAAGTGCATAGGAATTTCCAACCACTGGACGACCCGTTGTATTTATCCCCCGAGACCCTGAACGGTTAAGGTTTGCTCCTCGACTCCCTGCGCTAAAGCTCAGACCACTGTTATTCGTGCCATAGGCATGGCTAAAGGTCGCCGCGATCGCAAACTGCTCATTGGGTTGGATGGTGGCTTGGCTAATAAAGTTGTAGCCATCATTAAACACGCCACTACTAGGATTAGAAGCTGTTTCGTTAGTGTAGCCTACACTAAGTTGGAATTTATCGTTCGGGGTAAAGTTAAGGCCAATACCTGCATCATTACCCCCCGCTCGGTAGATAGGATTATGTTGTCCAAACTGGGAGACGGCACCACCCCCTGATGAGTCGAAGGGGTTGAGAGTATTGACAATTTCATCAGCACTCAAACCCACAGCAGCGATTTGAAAATCAAACTGACGGCCGATGGGAGTGCGATAGTTAAGTTCGGAGATGCTCACGTTGCTGGTTGCGCTACTGCCCGCAAAAGACCATTGACCTTCATTGGTTACTACCGTAGCGGTGTTGCTACCGCCATTTAAGGGATCAAACTGACTTGCGTTGCGGGCTTGCAGACGGGTATGGAGGCGATCGCGCCCATTAAAGCTCGTAAAGAGATTGAGTCGTACCCGATTTTGGAAAACTGTCTCAACCCCCGTAAAACTGGTGTCAGAGTTATTAATCACCCCGTTGTAATCATCATCAAATAGTTGGGATTCGGTAAACAGATCCGCCAACAGGAACAGCACTTCACCCGCTAGCTTAGTTGTGGTGGAGAACTGGTTATCTTCCAAGAAGGTGACCCGTGTTTCGAGACCATCCACACGGTTGTTGAGGGTATTAATTTCAGTCTCAAATTCCCGTACCAGGGTCGCCAAAACTTCCAGATCCGCACGGGTTGCAAGATCTGAAGTCGTTTCTGCAATTAGACGCTCCACCTGTTGCACACAAGCATTCAAGCCCGCAGCGAATTCATAGCGGGAAAGGGCGCGTCCACCTCGGAACGTCCCGTTGGGATAACCTCGAATACAATCGTAGCGGCGCACCAGATCGTCCAATGCTGTATAGGCCCAATCTGATGGGAACACATCAGAAAATTGTGAAGCACTCAAGACGCCTTGGCCTAAGCTACCATTAATTGCCTCAGCGCTGTAAGCATTAGCCTGGGCGAGCAATTCATCTACAGAAGGCTCAGCGGTCAGCGCTGTGTTCTCTGATTCGGGTTCAGCTTCATTACGCACCAGTGCTCCATTACTTGCGCCAGTGCTATATGCATTCACCCGTTTGAGCAGTTCATCAATCGACAATCCAATGGTGAGTTCTGTCGCTTCCCGTTCGAGTTCGTCTAAAGACTCTAGGGTTTGGGCTGGGAGTGGTTGCCAATCGGCCGCTGTGTCCAAATCCACATATTCATCTTCTGCCAGCGCCTCAACGGATTGCCCTGCTGGCATTTGGGCTGATGTAGTGGGTGTGGATGGTGGTTCTAACTCTTGCTCAATAGCAATGATCAAGTCATCAAAAGCTTCGAGGGGCAGCTCTTCAAGATGGGCGATCGCAGGGTCAATATCAACAAACTCTTCAACAATAGTGACCTGGGGAACTGGGGGAACCGACTCAGCAAGTTCAGGATGATTTTCAAGCTCCGTAATCACCGGATCGAGATCAACAAATTCACTTTGGACTGGCGTTGTGGATAGGGTAGTTTCCTGCTGAACCGTTCCCCATTGTTCTGCATTGCTTACTTCTGGAGTCAACAAGGACTGCTGCGCTTGGGTCTCATTAATATCTACGGCAGTCGGGTCAACTACTGCTGATTGCGCAGCCGGAGCCGGACTCTCAATCGCTTCGTTCGGGGATTCCGTAGGGGTGGTGAGTGAATAACGAACGGATACCGCTTGCTGGTGCTGTTGGCCTTGGTGTAACTGTGTTGAATCAGGTATAGCAGGCTGAGCTACAGTCGGCGCATCAAGGGTGCCAGTATCAAGCTCATCCAATACTTCCGAACGTAAGGGTTGCGGACTGGGGGAAACGCTTGAAGCAGGGGTCTGCGTTTGTAGTGCTGCGGCCTCCGTTTCAACTGTCTTAAATTCTTCAACAGTGCCTAGGGCTGGGGCGACAGGCGGCTCAGGGGGGTGATTTGAAGCTGAAGCAGATTCCGGAACCGAGGCAACGGTTGTCGGTGAGATGGTTGGTGCTGACGTTGAAGCCAACGGTTGAGGAGGAGCCGTTTGGGTTTGAGGTGCTGAAGGTTTAGGTGTTTTGACCACCGCGATCGCCACAGGCTCAGGAGCAGGTGGTGGGAGAGCAGGAACCGCTACAACAGGGGGCGATGGCGTAACAGCGGGAGCAGGGGCAACCGCAACGGGTTCAGCAACAGGCGGTGGGGAGACCACTTCGGATGAGGCTGGAGAAGGGGTCTCTGTACTAGCAGCGGGGGGAACTGTCGTTGCATTCACGCCCTGTTGAGCGGCTAGGGAAGCAGCCAACACAATTGGGGTGGTTTGAAGAAGATGACCTGCTAATTTTGACATGAACTCACACCAATGAATTTCGGAACGTTGCGATCGCAACAGCTCACCGCCCGAGCGGCCGGAGAAAGCTGAAGCTAGGTTAGCATATCCCTATAGATGACGCGCAGAGTCTGTTAAGAAAACCAGATGGGACGCCAAGCCAAACGCAAAAAACGCCGCCACCAATCCCCAGAGTCAGAGGCCCAAACACCAACTGACCCTACGATCAATCGCCAGCAATTCGTGCGAGATTTTACCCATCGAGGCTATTCCATGCAGGATATTGCCCGATCGCCTGAATTACCAGATACCCGGCCGAAACCTGAACTGTAGTTGAAGGCAGAAGTCTAAAAAAAGCCATGCGGGGAATTTACATTACTGCCAACGATAAATTCATAGAGCAGGCGATCGCATTACTCAATAGTATTCGTCATTATGATCCTCACACACCGATCACGCTGATTCCTTATGACGAGAATTATGAGGCGATCGCAGGGCGACTCACCCACGACTATGGCGTCAAGCTCTATGGTGATCTAGCCTTTATCGAACGTTTGTCTCAACAGCTCTACACAATCTTTGGTGAGGGGTTTTTCGCCCGTCCCAACCAATTCCGTAAGCAGGCCTGCTGGTTTGGGGAATATGACGAATTCCTCTATATCGACACCGATATTGTGGTGTTTGAGCGAATTATTGATAATCTCGATGCCTTAGCCCAATACGACTTCCTTTGCTGCGACTATCAGCATCGGGGCGGTATTAGTAATGTGTTTAACCCCACGGTGTTTGAGACGGGGACTCTGGCTGAGAGCGATCGCGCCGCGCTCTTTAATTGTGGTTGGTGGGCGGCGAAGAAAAACTTGTTTACAGAGGATGCTCTCTACCGTGTCTTTGCTGAATGTGCGGCCCATCCAGACTATTTTGACTTCTCTCAAAAGACTTCGGATCAACCAATCATCAACTATTTAATCCTCAAGAGTTTGCCGCCCGAACGCCGCTTTAACCTGGTCAACCGGCCCGGTGGTGCGCCTGGAAGTTGGGCAGGCAGCCGCCAGTTTGAGCGACAGGGCGATCGGCTCTTTGACCCCAACTGTAACAATCAACCTCTGCAATATCTCCATTGGGCGGGGATTCGTCTTGCCCCTGGCTGCCCTTACTGGGATATTTGGCAGCATTATCGCTACCTGAATGGTGATGAACGGCCAGCAGAGGTGGCACAGCTACAGCCGCAAACACCTTCAAAATTTACCCGCCTCAAGCAACACATCAAAACATTTTTGAGGCGGAGTTAAACTCTAATCCATTAACGACGACGCACTGTCTTGGCCATCCCTCGGAATGCGGACATGCTTCCGCCAGCTTTACGCTTACGGAAGGTCTTGGTTGTTCCGAAATAGTTTGGTGCAAAAGTGCCTTCTGGCGCAGTTTCTGTAACTACAGGCGCAGGCTGAGAAACAACCGGGGCGGAAAAGGTTAATACTGGGATAGAAGTGGGCGCTGGTGCAGGTGCGGTCTCAGCAACCGGGGCTTCTACAGGAGCTTCTGCAACCGGAGTTGGTTCTTCTTCCGGTGCAGTTTCGGGTTCTGCCTCAGCAACCGGGGTTTCTGCAACCGGAGCGGGTTCTTCGGTCACGGGAGCGATTTCAGGGGCGGCCTCCACAATGGGAGATTCGACAACTGGGGCAGGCGCTTCGACCACCGGAGCAGGCGCTGGTGCATTATCATCGAGCTCTAAATAATAGTTTTCGTTTTTGGTGAGATTTTTGATCAAGCCAATCATAAGAAAAAGTAAGCCTCCAAATGTAAAGTGAGTTTGAAAAAAGTAATAATTGTGAAACATCTAGCCTAATCGCTTGCAGGTCAAGGGTCTTCCTAAGCGATGAGCCGACCATCTATTCATTTATCTTAATAATATAGATTGATTTTCGTAATATTTCACCCCGTTTATGAGAATTCTGCATCAAAAATCTTTACGGTTGCGATCGCGGGGCACTCATCTTTCCCGATATAATGCGCTGGACTTCACATGACATCAGGACTTGAGCATGATAGAGACGGCTTGGCGTTGGTTCACCCTTGATCCTTTCCCTCTCGCCCGCTGGCAACGGGCAAGTCTATTGCATCGGGCGGTGGGACTGTTCGGGTCTTGGCGCACGAGTAGCTGGCTATTGCAATGGGCGGAGGCGCTGGGTGTCATCTTAATGGCGATCGTGCTGGGGTTTGCGCCGTTTGCAGAGACCTCGCTGGTGGGGGTGCTGCTTATCGCTTGCGGGGGCTACTGGCTGTTGCTAACCCTCGCAGATCACCAAGCTAGCCGGATCACGCCTATTCATTGGGGGGTGATGGTGTACTGGAGCTTGATGGCGATCGCCACTGCCTTCTCCCCCGAAAAAAAGATTGCTCTGGCTGGATTGATTAAGTTCAGCCTGTTCCTGTTTATGTTCTTTCTCGGGGCAGAGGTGCTTCGATCGCCCCGTTGGCGCAACTGGCTGGTGACGATCTATCTGCATATTTCACTGGTTGTGGCAGGTTACGGCATCCGCCAAGAATTTTTCGGCGTTGACCAGCTTGCCACCTGGAATGATCCCACCTCTGCCCTCGCCAACGATACGCGGGTCTACAGTTACCTAGGCAACCCCAACCTGCTGTCGAGTTATCTGATTCCCGCGATCGCCCTGAGTATCGGGGCAATCTTTGTCTGGCAGGGCTGGCTCCCTAAGCTTTTGGCCCTCACCACATTTGGAATTAATGTCGCCTGTCTCTTCTTTACTGACAGTCGTGGCGGCTGGATTGCTACCGTGATGATGCTGGCGGTGTTCTTCTTGTTGCTGCGGGCTTGGTTTGCTCCCCTAATGCCTCGGTTTTGGCGACGCTGGTTGCTGCCAATGGTGTTTGGCTCTTTTGGCGGGATGATGTTTGCGGCGATCTTAGCTGTGGAGAAAGTTCGCCTGCGTTTTATGAGCATCTTTGCCGGACGCGGTGATAGTAGTAATAACTATCGGATGAATGTGTGGGAAGCGGTTTGGGAAATGGTTCACAGTCAGCCGAAATTTTCACTGTTCGGAATTGGCCCGGGTAATGGCGTCTTCAAAAGAATTTATCCTCTCTATGCAGAGACAGGGTATGAAAACGCATTAGGAGCCTACTCCATTTTCTTAGAGCACATTGCCGAGATTGGTTGGCTGGGGTTTGCTGGCTTTCTGTGGCTCATCATTTTGGTCATGTCTTACGGGGTGCGAGTTTTGGTGCAATTACGCGATCGCCGTGACCTTCAGGCGTTTTGGCTCATGGCTGCGATCGCGGGGGGCACAGGACTCTTAGCCCAAGGTCTATTTGACACGGTTTGGTATCGTCCGGCAGTTAATACGCTCTGGTGGTGGCTAGTGGCGATCGTTGCTAGCTTTTCGTTGAAGGAGACAGCGTCGAGTGGGGTGAGATTGCCTTCATCCCTCCCTGATCCATCCGAAGCTAGCACGGTGATTGAGGTTTGATTGCAACCTGTGTTTCGACAGATCCAAAATCGCCTAAAAGCTATATTGGTAGAGAGAGTTGGGTATCATCCCTGACCAAGCCTCAAACTCAAATAGACGTATGGTACAAACCCCTATCAAACCCCAAACCCTGTACCCTGACTCTGACGGCAAACCGATGGCTGACAACACAGAACAGTATCAGTGGATCACTCGCCTAGTTACCAACCTCAAGCATCTGCTAAGAGACCAAACCGCTTTTGTTGCTGGCGACTTGCTTTGGTATCCCGTGCAGGTAGCAGAAAATGAAACGCCTCCATCCCAAGCCCCCGATGCAATGGTCGCATTTGGTCAGCCACAAGGGAAACGCGGCAGCTATAAACAATGGGAAGAGGATGGTATTGCCCCTCAAGTGATCTTCGAGGTACTCTCCCCAAGCAACACCCGTAAGGAAATGGCGCAGAAGCAAGACTTCTACACCCAGCACGGTGTCCTGGAAATGTATTATTACGACCCTCAGCGCAAGGACTTTTGGGGGTTTGTTCGAGAGACACACAACGAGGTCTGTATGCTGATCACCGCACTCTATCTACCGTGGGTCTCACCTTTGCTGAACATTCGCTTTGAGATGTTTGAGGATGGTTTGGCGGTATATCATCCGGATGGCAAACCCTTTAAAGACCCGGAAGAATTCGCGTTAGGGGAAGCCGAAGCTCAAACGAAACTTGACCAGGCTGAGACTAAACTTGACCAAACTGAAGCGGAACGAGATCAGCTCCAGACCAAACTTGACCAGGCGATCGCCAAGCTTCAAGCGGCTGGTCTGGAGCTTAACGACTTGTAGAACGATACCTGACTCAGGTGGGCTGTTCAGGCTCAGCCTTTGTCGGTGGTGGTGCATTCGAGGGTAGATTCAGCCAGGGACTCAGGGGATGCACCCGAAAGCTGGGCGGTTCGTAGTCTTGGGGCAAATAATCTGCTGGAATCGTGATGTGATGCCCATCTCGCACCGCTGAATAATGGGGTGAGAGAATTTCGATGTCGGCAGCATTGCAACCATCCTGAATATTTTTATGCAGATTGGAATAGATGCGAGGAATCTGATTGGGACTTTCGGTGTGGACATTCAGTTCATAACTCACGTAAAAGTCATCCAAGCTTGTTTGCAATACAAAGGGTGAAGGATCGGTGAGTAAATCAGGGGTGGCTGCTGCCGCCGCAATCAGCACATCTTCTACCTTACGCCACGGCACATCATAGCCCAAGGTAATTGTAGTGTGCAGTATCAGCGGGGGAATACGACGATCACGAGCTGCACCGCTGTAGTTAATGATATTGCTGCCTAAAACTGCTGCATTGGGAATTGTCACCGACACATTTTTGGGTGTGACAATACGCGTTACTAACAAGTTCTTTTCGAGAATATCACCCACCACTTCAGCGATTTTGACGTGATCGCCTTCCTGGAACGAACGAGTGTAGATCAGAATGATGCCGGCCACAATGTTGGCTACCACAGCAGTCGAGCCCAACGAAAACAACACTCCCAAAAATAGCGAGACACCCTGAAAAGCAGGAGAATTAAATCCAGGTAAATAAGGGAAACAAATAACAAGGGCTAGGGCAATAATCAACACAAACGTTAGCCGAAAAGTTGGGTTAGCCCAATCCGGGTAAAACCCTGGAATCGTAATTGTTTCGCGGCCAATTTCCGTAAAAATCAGGCGCAGCACCCGGATTGCATAATAGGCAATGATAACCACGATAAAAATCGTGAACAGATTACAGCCCTTTTCAAATAGATGAGGAGCAGTAACAACAGTGAGAAAACCAGTTTTGGATATCTTCTGTAGTGACCGAACCTAAAGATTGCTCGATAGCATCTACCAAGTCAGCATATGTCCTGGGTTCAAGTTTGTTGAGCTTTGATTTCATTTGTGA